>NZ_JBEOVF010000029.1:0-131097 GCF_040295365.1 Streptomyces sp. NPDC002838
GCGGAAGAAGGCGTAGACCCGGCTCCAGGCGGGGAAGTCCGCGGGCATCGCCCGCCAGGAGATCCCGCCCGCGACCAGGTAGCGGATCGCGTCCAACAGCTGCCGGTGGCAGTAGCCCTCGGGCCGTCCACCCCGCCCCTGAAGCCAGGCCGGCACCGGCAGCAACGGCCGGACGGCCGCCCACTCCGCGTCCGTCATGTCCGACGGATACCGGCGCACCCGGTCCGGATGGTCGGCCGCGTTGCCGTACACGTGCGCGAGGCAATCGCACGACACGGCGGGCGAGTTGAAGCGGGCGGGCTCGGGCGCGTACAACAAAGACAACAGGGCCTCCGGGAACCGCTCGGAATGGGATCGCACCCCCGAGCTACCAGGAGGCTCTGCCTTCATGCGCGTACCGCCGGAAGATCACCGTCCAGGAACTCCGTTCGATCCGCACGTTCCAAGATCGGTTGAGATACGGCTTCATAGAGAACTGGCCAAGCAGGCCGAGCCGGCCGACGACAAACCCGAGGCCGAGCAGTTCAAGACCTGCGAGGAACAGGCCGCTGTTCTCCCGTTGTTTGTTGACCTTCCGTCACGTGCGCCGGTCTAGTTTCCTCGGCACTGTCCTCGGTAGGGAGATATGAACGTGGCTTTACGAAGACCTGCGGGCTCACGCAGATGGCTGGGCCGTTGGCTGTCGCGCCGCCGTGGCCGTCCCTCGTGGATGGCGACCGTGGCCGTGGTCGTGGCCACCGCGCTGATCTGCGGCACAGGGGTGTCCGCCGAGGCGGCGGTGAAGCAGCCGCCGTCCGTCCCGGCCGCTGCCGCCCAGGCCGCCGCGACCCCGGCGAATCTGCCGGGCACCCGCGCCCTGGGCGTTTCCGAGAGCGCGGCCGGGGACGTGATCCTCAGCTTCGACATGGGGACCAGTCTTGACCAGGCCATCCTGCGGCAACTGATCGCCGAGACCGATGCACGCAACCCCCGCCTCAGCGACACGATCAAACAGGACATCGAAACCCACGACTTGAACGTCCCGCACAACTGGTCGGAAGGCTGGGTCGACTTCGACGCCACGATCACCGCGACGCCCACGGGGATCGACGTCACCCTCCCGGAGGCGGAGGTGCGGACTGAGAGCACGTGGTGGCAGAAGGTCGTCGCGGCGGCGGCGGGTCTCGCGGCCACTATGGTCTCGCGGTCCCTGTGTCTCGGCTTCAACCCTGCGCTGGCGGTGGTCTGTGCGTCGATCGGCGCGTTCGTCGGTGCCTTCACCACCCGCGTCATCCTGCAGCACTTCGACGGCACCCTCGCGGACGGGAAGGAGTGGGCCACAACCCTCCTCATCGCCCTTTCCGCTGCCGTCATGGCGGCCGCCTGGGAGGCGTACGTGGGCCCGTGGTCGAAGAAGGATCTGCCCGTCCTGATCGAGCGGATCGGCAACGCGGTGGTGGCACTGGCACGGTCGTTGAAGGGGTGGCTGGGCAGCGTGGCAAACAAGGTGGCCGAGGCCGGCGCCACCCTGGTGCGTTTCGCCGACGCCGTCCGCCAGAAGGCCTTGGAGTACGTTCCGGAGTGGGGAACCGACCTCCCCGACCAGCTGCGGGTCATGGTCGTGGGCGATTCGATGACCCAGGGCGACGAGGGCGACTGGACCTGGCGTTACCGCCTGTGGGAATGGTTCAGGAGCGAGGGTGTCACCGTCGACTTCGTCGGGCCGTACACCGGTACCAAGAACCCCGCAGAAGCGAAGGCGCCGGCCCCACCGGCCCTGCAGGGTGCTCCCGACGCGGAGAAGACCGAGCCCGGCACCTCGGGCGGGTACGCCGCCGGGGCGCAGCCCTTCGACAGTGACCACTTCGCGGTGTGGGGCCGCCAGGCGGCCCAGGACAAGAACCTGATCCGTGAGCAGGTGGCGCTCCACAAGCCCGATCTGCTGCTGGTCGGGCTCGGGTTCAACGACATGGGCTGGTTCATCAGTGGTGCCGAAGGCACCCTGGCCAGCATGAAGACGCTGGTCGACGAGGCCCGCGCCGCCAAGCCCGACGTCAGGTTCGCCCTGGCCAACGTTCCGCAGCGCACCTTCATCGGGGGGCGTGAGGACCTGCCCGTCAAGACCGACACCTACAACCGGATGCTGGCGGACGCGATCCCCGCCTGGAGCACCCGCACCTCCCCCGTGGCGCTGGTCGACTGGCGCGGCAACTACAGCTGCGAGCTCGACAGTTGCCCGGCCGCCTACGACGGTCTGCACCCCAACGCCCTCGGCGAGTACCAGATCGCCCAGGCCTTCGAGCGCACCCTCCACACCGCCTACGGCATCGGATCCGGCGTCGGCACCGTCCCCGCGTCGCTCCCGGCCCGGCCGACCCCTGTACCGGCCGGCGTCTCCGCCGAGGCCGTCCCGTCCGGCATCAAGGTGAGCTGGGACCGCGTCTACGGCGCTCACGGCTACACCGTCCGCGCCCGGGTCAAGGGCGCCACGGACTGGATGGAGCACGACGTGTCGGCGAACCGTTACGACACCACGTGGACGCTGGGCGGCTGGCTGTGGGAGTACCAGGTCCGCACCGACAACGGTGACCAGACCTCCGACTGGTCCCCCGTGGTCGGTGCGATCTCCGACCCGCAGACCGCCCCGGCGCCGACCGACATCGTCACCCGGGCCACCGCCACGGGCATCGACGTCTCGTGGACGCCGCCGACCGGCGACTTCACCGGGACGATCGACCGCTACGAGGTCGTCACCTGGGACAAGGACGTTCCCGGCGCGTTCATTCAGAAGGTGGGGATCAGGGGCAACTCGGCGCACATCGACGGGCTGACGCCCGGCCACCGCTACATGGTCGCGGTGGCGACCTGGAACGCCGCCGGCGGCGGCTTCCCCGACGTCGCCCGCCCGGTCACCATCGGCGCCGGAACACCCGCGGCACCGACCAACCTGAAGGTCACGTCCACCGACGCCACCACCGTCGAGCTGACCTGGGACGGTTCGAGCCAGGCGGCCGGTTACCGGGTCTGGATGCGCAACATCAACGACGGGAGCGAGCTCAAGGCGGACCCGGACCAGGCCATCGAAGGCACCAGCCACTACGTCGCCTTCCTGTTCCCCGGCACATGGAACTACGAGTTCTGCGTCACAGCCCTCAACGGGTCAGCGGAATCAGGCCGTTCCAACTGCGTGGTCGCACCGCGCCCGCCCGGCTGGGAAGAACCTCCGCCCCCGGGAGAACCGGGTGAGCCTCCGCCCCCGGGGGAACCGGGTGAACCCGGTGAACCGGGTGAGCCCCCGCCACCGGGGGATCCGGAGGAGCCTCCTGCCCCGAGCGAGATCTCGATGATCGGGTAGCCCCGAACCGGATGGGGGGACTGTGCCCAGCTGCGATCCCGCAGTCCCCCCAGCAGGCTTCTGACCTGCTGCTTCATACCGGTGGGCGCGGACGGTTTCGAACCGCCGACATCCTGCTTGTAAGAGCGGGTGTCGCAGGTTTGACTCCTGTCGGGGGCACGACGTCGAGCAGGGCAAAGGCCCCGGACTCCCAGGCCAGCTTCCGTTCTAGTGGTCGTCGCAACACCCCACTTCAGGGGATGCGATGGAGTTCGAGATCCGGGAGATCCGGACGGCTCAGGGGCGGAAGAAGCTACTGCGTGAGCGGGAGACATACTTCCTGCTCATGCAGCAGGGCCTGAGCAACAACCAGGCGTGCCGGATCGTCGGCATCAACGCCAAGACGGGCCGCCGGTGGCGTAACGGCCGCCGCGCCGACCGCAAGCAGAAGGCGGCATGCCCGGTTCGGCCGGGCGGTGCCGCCTTCTGGCACGTCCAGGTACCTGCGCGAGGATGAACGGATTTACATCGCCGACCGGTTCCGGGAGAAGGCCACGGTCCGTGCGATAGGGGAACTGAACAGGAGCCCATCGACCATCAGCCGGGAGATCCGCCGTAACCGGCACCCCACCAACGGCCAGTACCGGCCCTTCGCCGCCCAGGCCCGCGCCGATGCCCGTCGACCGCGGCCGAAGGCCGGGAAGATCAAGCAGGTCCCCGGACTGCGCGCCTTCATCCAGGACCGCCTGGACCTACGGTGGAGCCCTGAGCAGATCTGCCAGGCCCTGCGCGCCCAGTTTCCCGACCGGCCGGAGATGCACGTGGTCCACGAGACCGTCTACCAGGCCCTCTACGTCCAGGGCCGGGGTGAACTGCGCCGCGACCTCGCCAAGGCACTGCGTACCGGCCGCGTCCGGCGCAAGCCCCGCCGCCAGGCCCAGCAGCGCCAGCCCCGCTTCCGCGACCCGATGGTCATGATCAGCGAACGGCCCGCAGAGGCCGCCGACCGCGCCGTTCCAGGTCATTGGGAGGGCGACCTGATCATCGGCAAGGACGGAGCCTCCGCGATCGGCACGCTCGTCGAACGCGCCACCCGCTACGTGATGCTCCTGCACCTGCCCAACGGCCGGGGCACCGAACTGGTCCGCGACGCCCTGGTGGAGACCGTCCAGCACCTGCCAACCCACCTGAAGCGGTCCCTGACCTGGGACCAGGGCAGCGAAATGGGCCGCCACCGCGAGTTCACGATCGCCACGGACATCCCGGTCTACTTCTGCGACCCGGCCAGCCCATGGCAGCGCGGCTCGAACGAGAACACGGCGGATTCTAGGGATCGTCGCAACACTCTGAGTGTTGCGACGATCTTAGAAGCCGTTGCCATATCGATCATGGAGTCTGTCGATCGAACGGGAGTCTCGATCGGGTGATCGCGGCTCCTGCCCAGCATGAGAGCAGGGCCTGGCGGTATGCGGGGAAAATCCAGGGGAGCGGACGGCCGCGCGCTGTTACGGTCGGGCGCCATGAGCTGGCTTCCCGATGACTTCGTCCACCCCGTCCTGGTACCGCTGCCGGGCGGTGGTCATCACCTGCGGCCGATCCGGGAGGCGGACACCCCGCTCGACTATCCGGCTGTGATGGGTTCGCGTGAGCGGCTGTGGACCATCTTCGGCCCGGCCTGGGGCTGGCCCGCGGCCACCATGACCTACGAGGCCGACCAGGCCGACCTGTTGCGGCACGAGAAGGAGATCGCCGCACACCAGTCCTTCAACTACGCGCTGTTCGACGCGGCGGAGACAGCTCTGCTCGGCTGTGTCTACATCGACCCACCGGAGAGGGCCGGCGCGGACGGCGAGATCTCCTGGTGGGTGGTGGACGAGCTGGTGGGCAGCAAGGTCGAGCAGGCCCTCGATGCGCTGGTGCCGCAGTGGATCGCTGCCGACTGGCCGTTCGAGCAGCCGCGCTTCCTCGGCCGCGAGATCTCCTGGTCGGACTGGCTCGCCCTGCCGGAGCATCCCGACACGTAAGTGGTTGTTGCACGTACGATCTCGAAGGCTGTCGATCGAACGGGAGTCTCGATTGGGTGAGTTGAAGCCGCTGATCTTGCAGGTGATGACGCCGTGCTCGGGCCGACTCTGGGACTGCCGGGCCTTAAGGATCTCCGTCTCCGCGTAGAGGGTGTCGCCGACGAAGACAGGGTGTTCGAGCCGGAGTTCATCCAGTCCGAGGTTGGCGGTGGTGAGACCGCTGGTACTGCGGATGCTCGCGCCCAGGACAATCCCAAGCGTGACCATGCCGCAGACCAGGACCCGGTCCCGTCCGAGCTTCCCGCAGAAGCGGACATCGGAGTGGATCGGCGCTGGGTTGCCGGTCAAGGCCAGCGTCATGACATGGTCGGTCTCGGTCACCGTCCGTCCGGGCCGGTGCTCGATGACCTGGCCGACGACGAAGTCGTCGAGACCGGCTCCGACGTTCTCCCGCACCCTGTGGTCATCGATCCGCCGGTAGCCCCGCGGGACTGCGCTGCTCATGGGAAGACTCCTTCAGCTACAGGGAAAATCAGTGGGATGCGGTGTCCGCCCGGGCGGCGAGGTCCCGCGCAGCGGCGACGAAGGGCGGGCCGACCATCTGGCTGCCGACGGTCGTGACGGCCGTCTGGGCCTCCTGGTCGGCGGCAACGATGGCGTGTGCCGCGGCGATCTCGTCCTCGGACGGGGTGAACACGCTGGTGATGACGGGAAGGTGCGCGGGGTGGACGGCGCCCTTGCCCAGGAAGCCGAGTTCCTTGGCGCGCTCGGTCTCCCGCTTCAGCCCGTCGAGGTCGTGCAGGTCGAAGTACGGGCTGTCGATCGCCGGGATGCCAGCCGCGCCGGCGCTGTTGGCCACGGCAGACCGCGCATACAACAGTGCCTCCCAGCCGAGTCCGCAGCCGACGAGGGCGGCGTAGTCCGCCGCCCCGAACAGCAGGCCGCCGAGGCGGGCGGCGCGCAGGATCGAGGGCAGTTGCCCGACGCCTCGCGGGGTCTCGATCAGTGCGTAGATCTCGGGGGTGTTGCCGCCGGTGTCCAGCACACCCGCAACCATCTCGATGTCGCGTGCCGTCTCCGTCTTGGGGACGAGCACGAGGGGCGGCCGGGCCGGATAGTCGGCGATGGCCGCGAGGTCGCGTACTCCCTCGGCGGTCAGCGGTGAGTTCAGGCGCAGACCCAGCATCGGGGCGGTTGCTGGAGCCGTCTCGGGGAGGAAGAAATGCTGTGCTGCCCTCCTGGCCGCGGCCTTGTGCGCCGGGGCGACGGAGTCTTCGAGGTCCACCAGGGCGACGTCGGCGCCGGAGGCCCGGGCCTTGCCGAACCGGTCGGCAGCCAGTGCCGGCGTGATGAGCCAGGACCTGACCGGCCGCTTCGCACGCCGGCTCATCGCCGCTCACCAGCCCGCAGCGTGGTCTCGACCAACAGCCAAGGGCTTCGACGGTGGCGGTCTTCTTCAGCACGTCGTCGCTGAGCTGCACGCCCAGCCGCTCGGACAGGAGCTCGGCGAGCTCCGCGAGCGCGAGCGAGTCGAGCCCGGCGTCCTCCAGGCTGGCGTCCGGGCGCAGTTCCGCCTGGTCCATGTGCAGGTCGTCGACGAGAATGCGTTCGAGTTCGCTGATCACGGGCGCTCCCTTGGGGTGTCGTAAAGCGGGTTGTGGTCGGCCGGCTTGAGGTCGGGCCAGATCAGCGTGGTGGCGCCCCACGTCAGGCCGGCTCCGAACGCGGTCAGGACGGCGCGGTGCCCCGGCTGGAGGGCTCCTTGCGCTGACGCCTGGGCCAGGGCCAGCGGGATGGACGCGGCGCTGGTGTTGCCGATGTGCTCGATGTTCTGGACCTGCCGGTCCGGGCCGATGCCGAGCCGTCGGCCGACTGCGGAGGTGATGCGGGCGTTGGCCTGGTGCGGGACGAGCCGGTCGACGTCCTCTATGCGCCAGCCTGCTCGCTGCACGGCGTGGGTGGATGCGCAGCACATCCGGTCGACCGCGTGCCGGAAGAGTTCCGGGCCCTGCATCCGCATGTGGCCGCCGTGCGGGACCACAAGGAGATCGCCGTGTGTGCCGTCGCTGCCGAGCACGACCGGCCCGAGGGCCCCTGCTTCCGTTGCAGATCCGCGGCGCAGCACCACGGCGCCGGCTCCGTCCGCGAACAGAGGCCGAGTGGTTCGGTCGCCGGGGGCAGGGAGAACAGACATACGGTCCGCGCCGATGACCAGGACGGCGTCCGCGGTGTGGGAGGCGATGAGGCCGGCCGCGGCGGCCAGTGCGTACAGGAACCCGGTGCACACGGCGGCGACGTCGAAGGCGGCGATGCCCGCGAGGCCGAGGCGGGCAGCGACGGCCGGTGCGGTGGCGGGCATCTGGTGGTCCGGCGTGGTGGTGGCGAGTACGAGGGCCTGCACCGGGTGCGGGCCGAAGGACGCCAGTGCCTGCGTGGCTGCGTCCGTGGCCAGGTCCTCGGTGGACACCCCGGCATCGGCGATGCGCCGGTGGGTGATGCCGGTGCGTGTGCGGATCCACTCGTCGCTCGTGTCCAGCACCGTGCACAGTTCGGCGTTCGACTCGGCCCGAGGGGGAAGAGTCGCTCCGAGGCCGCATAAGACGGCGGCGCGGCCAGCCTGGGGACTGGTCATGCCCTCTCCTTGAGCGTCCGGGCGACTTCGAGGATCAGGTCCTCCTGGCCGGCGACGACCCGGCGCTCGCCGAGCGCGAAGAACAGGTCCACCGGGTCCACTTGCTCGCGTTCGGCGATCTCCATGCCTTTTCCGAACGCCGTACTGTCCGGATCGCGGGTGACCTGCGATGACGTATGACGTACATGTACGTGACGCGGTGAACCACCAAAGCATCGCACTGCGAGCGGATTTGGAGCGTGCGCAGCCCACGCTCGGCGCGTTCTCGGTGGCCGGCTATCCAGATCTGCGTAGTGGTGTCGAGACGTTCGTCGCCTTCGCGCAGAGCGGCGCGACGGTGCTGGAGGTGGGCGCCCCGGCCGTGGAGCCGTGGCGCGACGGCCCCGTTATTGCCGCAGCGCATCGCCGCGCGCTTCGTGGTGGCGATGGTGTGAGTACCACGCTGGAGACGGTGCGGCAGGTATCCACCCTGTCGGACAGACCCGTAATCACGATGATGTATTGGGCGACGGTTCTGGCTTATGGGGCGAAGCGGATGGCTCAGGAACTCGCTTCGGTGGGGGCTGCCGGATGCCTCGTTCCGGACGTGCCGCCCGCATACGCGCCAGCCTGGGCGAGGGCAGCTGTTGAGGCCGGAATCATCGCACCCCTCTTGGCCAGTCGTGGCGTTTCGCTCGGCGAGCTGGGCGCCATGTGCCGGTCCGCGACAGGCTTTATCTACGCTCCTGCGGCGGCAGGGCAGCGGACGGGCTACTCGGCTGGGGTTGATCTTGAGAGTCTGGCCACGTTCGTCGGAGTGGCTCGGCGCGTCGCGCTGACGACTCCGGTCCTCACCGGCATCGGCATCTCCATCCCTGAGCTGGCCGCATCTGCCGTCCGGCGGTGCGGTGTCGCCGGGGTGGTGATCGGCTCACCGCTGGTGCGTGCGCTCACCAACGGAGGGCTTGATCGAGCGATCCCGGTCGTGGAGCGGTTCGCTACCTCGATGAATCAGGCCTGGGTGGGGTAACCCGTGGGCGAGCTACAGCAGGCAGTTGGAAGACCGGAACTGTCGCAAGCATGATCTTCGAGTTGTCTCGGCAGAGTCAGCGCCGTGACCAGGAGAAGAGGGTGTTGTTAGTGGGGGCGGCCGGGACGTCGGGCCTGGGTTAGTCCTCCTCCGTCTCCGTCCTCGTCGTGATCAAGTCCGGGCGCGGCCGGGCCGCGCAGCGGTCGCAGAGTCGCGCCGGGCTCTCGGCTCGTCGGCGGGCGTGAGCCCCAGGGCTCGGATCACCGTAAGGGGAACGACGCCCGGCCAGCCCAGCAACCGCATGCCCGCGATGTCGCCAGGGACTCCGGTGTTGCGGACCTGTAGGCCGGCGATCGTGGTCTCCCGCCACTGCTGACCGTCGCACGTCATGCCTCATCATGGCCCGGCCTGCACAGAGCACTGCATGGACGCTCCGGGCCCACCAACAGCCACGGCGTGGTGAGTGGCCGGGCCCCTGGTCTGGCAGCCCGGCCCTTCCGCGCGGAACACCGCCTCCGCACTGGGATGGGGCAGGAGTACGGCGACCGGCGTTGGACGCCGTCGGCGCAGCTGGTAGCCCACCCGGCGCCCGGACGGCGGGGTGACCTCAACACGGCATGGCTCCCCCACCGGCCCACGAGCGGATGCCAGGCTGAGCCCGTCATGCCGCTGTGGAATGGGAGCCCGCTTTGTCCGTCGCGTTCCGCATCAGGTGCTGCCTATGCCGCAACAACATCTCGCTCGCCGGGGACGTCATCGCCCTCGATGGAGAATGGCAGCGGCGCTACCCCGACATGCACGGCACGCTCGCCTGCGAACGGTGCGTCGTCACCTACGGCTGGAAGAGCTGCACCACGACCACGGGCGCTTTCGTCGACGGGCACATCGCCGCACCCGAGGACGTCGTGGACGTCGACTTCTTCGGCCACTTGCTGGAGCGCGGCACCCACCGGGCCCTGGTGATCCGCCATCCCCATTCCGGTCTGCTCCAGGGAGCGGAGTCGTACCTGCGCTGGCTCGCCGACCGCAAGGACACCCTGCCCGACGTCGCCGCGACGCTGCGCGAGGCCTTGCAGGAGTGGGACAGCGCGCGGCGCGGCTGCGTCACAGCCGAGCTGGCCGCCAGCTGAGCGGAGCCCTCCTCGCTTCCGGTCGGCGCCAGCGCGGATGATCAAAGCACGCGTCGGCTGCTTGGAGGAGGCCGAGCATCCTCGATGAGATCAAGGGGTACCGGCCCCCACACGACGGTGCAAGTGCTGCCAGAGTCGACACTGCGTGAAGTGATCGGCCTGCTGGTGCGGCTGATCGAGTCTGCCGGTGCACTGATCATCTTCCTCGGTGCCATCTGGGCATTCGTCCAGTTCCTGCGGTCAGGCGGCGCAGCCAGGGCGAATGAATAAGGGCCGCCTCATTCCTGCGTGAGGAAGTGTTCCATCAGCCGGGCCGCCGTGATCGCTCCCACCGTCCGCGTTTCCTGGCCGTCGCTCTCGACCACCACCACCAGCGGCGTGTGCGTACGGACCATCAACGCGGCCACCTGCGCGACACCCGTATCGGGCCCCACAACGGTCGGCAGGGTGCGGTGTCGGGGCAGCCACTGCGCGACGGTGAGTCCCTCCAGCTTCTCCCCAAGCCGCTCCAACTCGGTGTCGTGCAGGGCGAGGGTCGGCGCGGAATCCTCCAGAGCGTAGTCCGGGACGACGACGCGCAGCAGCTGCGATCCCGGCACGATCGCGTAGGGCCGCTGATCCGCATCGAGGACCAGCAGAGCCGGGAGTCGCCGTTCCACGAACAAGCGGGCCGCCGTCACCGCATCGTCGTCAGCCGAGACCGCCGGATACGGCTCGGCCAGGTCATGTGCTCGCATGCGCGGTCTCCTCTTCTCGGCCGGCCGAAGGGAGCAGAGCTGCGAACACGGCGGTACGGACAACAACTGCCGCATCACCAGGAGCTCACCCGGTCGGCGCCAACGCAGAGATCTTCGGCCGTTATCATGGATGCGTTCCCGATGAGGGGACTGCCCTCAGTGGGCGTGCCTGATTACAGGGGTATGGTCGGCCAGTCGAGCAACCGGGCGCCGATGACCGCAGTCTGCAGGGTATAGGGGTGGCTCGGGTCGATGGGGCCGGTGCCGGCCAGGGCGTCGCCGCCACTCAGTGGCGTCACAGCGGTCCCTGGCGAGAGCCCGAGGGTGGGCTCAGTCGCCGGACGTCTGCCCCCGGCGCGGCACCTTGGGCGACATCGCGGCCGCAGCCTCCGCCTTGGCGTCGCTCACCGCGGCGGCGGCCTGCTTCGCGGCCTCGTCAGCAGCCGCCCCGGCGTCGAGCGAAACCGCCGAGCCTGCATCGAGCTCTGGAACCCGGCTTTCGTGGGACGTGTCGTCGGCTGCTTTCTCGGGTTGCTTGGCTGCGGGGGGACCCGCCGTCGACTGGTCACCGAAGGCACTGGTGACGGTCCGAACTGCCTCGGTCAGCTCTCCCGGGATCACCCAGAACGTGTTGCTGTCGCTGCTCGCCAGGTGTGGGAGCGTCTCCAGGTACTTGTAGGCAAGGACCTTCGGATCGGCATTGTTGCGATGGACGGCCTGGAAGACACGCTCCACCGCCTTCGCCTCGCCGTCCGCCCGCAGGATCATGGCCTGTTGCGTGCCCTGTGCCTCCAGGATGTCCTTCTGCTTCGTGCCCTCCGCGGTAAGGATCTTGGCTTGCCGCTCCCCTTCGGCGTGCAGGATGGCCGCGCGCTTGTCACGCTCGGCCCGCATCTGCTTCTCCATCGCTTCCTTGATGGTGTGCGGTGGATCGATGGCCTTTATCTCGACGCGGTTGACCCGGATGCCCCACTTGCCGGTGGCATCGTCGAGGACGGCGCGGAGCCGGGAGTTGATCTCCTCACGCGAGGTGAGCGTCTCCTCCAGGTCCATGCTGCCGATGACGTTGCGCAGCGTGGTCACGGTGAGCTGATCGATCGCCTGGAGGTAGTCGGCGACCTCGTAGGCCGCCGCCCGCGGGTCCGTGATCTGGTAGTAGAGCACGGTGTCGATGTTCACCACGAGGTTGTCCTCGGTGATCACCGGCCGGGGATCGGAGGAGTAGACCTGCTCGCGCACGTCGAGTTTGGTGTTGACGCGGTCCGCCACCGGCAGCACCAGGTTCAGACCGGGTTGCAGCGTCCGGCGATATCGGCCGAACCGCTCGATGTTGTAGCGGCGCGCCTGCGGGACGATCCGCACGGTGGAGGCCACGAGGAAGACGACGATGATGGCCGCCACAAGAATGGGGATGACGACGGGGTCCACAGTGCCTCCGTTGCTGTGTTCAGCCGTTCAGGGAAGGAGTTCGCGGGGGTAGACGATGGCCGTGGCGCCTTCGATCTCCATGACTTCCACCAGCGCTCCCACCGGGATCACATGGCTCTCGTCGAGGGCGCGGGCGGACCACTCCTCGCCGGAGAGTTTGATCAGGCCGTGGGTTGCGGTGACCTCCTGCTTGACCTCGGCCCGTTTGCCGATCAGCGCATCACTGCCCTCGCGGGTGAGGGGTTGCTGTGCCATATGCCGCAGCGCGACAGGACGGACGAGGAAGAGACCCGCTGCCGCTGCTACCCCGAAGGCGACGAGCTGGCCGAGAACGCCGATGCCCACACCGGCGACCACGGCGGCCACCAGCGCGGCGCCCGCCAGCAACCCGAAGACCAGTGTCAGGGTGAAGAACTCAGCGGCACCGAGCACCCCGGCGGTGAGCAGCCATACGAACCACGGCATCAGATCGCCCTCCTTACAGAGGCCTTCTCCACGAAGCTACCTTCGGTAACGCCGGGCAACCGACACGGGAGCCGCGGTCTTGATCGTTGAAGCGTTTGCCCTGACCGGCGGGGTTACATGCGGGCCAGGCTGCGTCATGGCTCCTCCTCCCGCGGGACCGACGGATAGGGTCCATGCCACTCCACCGTCACACGCGGCCTTGCGGCATCGCCATCGGGGCCAACACCCATTTCCGCTGGTACCCGACACCCACTGCCGGCTGGCACCTGGGCGCTGACGATGAGTCCCTCCAGCTCACGCAGCCGCTGCAGGTACATATCGGCAGCAAAGGCGCGTTGATCGTGGTAGCTGTTCGAGTGTCCGTTCAGTGCTGTGCGTGCAAGGAGTTACTCGGTCCGCGCCGACGTGGCGGGCTCGGACTCGGGGGCGCCGTGTTCGCCGAGCCAGCGGGCTAGTTTGCCGCGCCGGCCGACGGCCCGCAGCCGACGCTCCGTGGCTTCCCGGGTGTGGGGGGTGGTGATGAGTAGGAGCTCGTCGCTTGCACGCAGGACGGTGTCGCGGTCGGGGACGAGGGTGGTGCCGTCGCGGACGATCAGGGTGACGACGGTCGGGGGCGGCAGCCGCAGTTCGAAGACGGCCACGCCGTGCAGCCGTGAGCCCGGTGGGATGGTGACAGTGAGCAGGTCGGCGTCCAGTACGTCGAGGGGGGCGGTCTCGACCTGGACATCGCGTAGCGCCCCGGGGCGGGTCAAGCGCAGGCGTCCGGCGACGGCGGGCAGGGTGGGGCCCTGGATGAGGGTGAACAGGACCACGAGGACGAACACGATGTTGAGTACGTCGCGGGCGCCGGCGACCCCGGCGACGATGGGGAAGGTGGCGAGCACGATGGGGACCGCGCCGCGCAGGCCGGCCCAGGAGATGAACGCCTGCTCACGCCAGGGGATACGGAACGGCAGCAGGCAGGCCAGAACGGAGACGGGGCGGGCGGCCAGCAGCAGGACCAGGCCGACGATGAGGGCCGGCAAGATCGCGGAGGGCAGTTCGCTGGGATTGACGAGCAGGCCGAGCATGACGAACAGGCCGATCTGCGCCAGCCAGCCGGCGCCCTCGGCGAATGAACGGGTGGCGGCGCGGTGGGGCAGTTTGGCGTTGCCCAGCACCAGTCCCGACAGGTAGGCGGCGATGATGCCGCTGGCGTTCACCGCTCCGGCGGCGGCGAAGGCGACGATGCCGAAACCGACCGTGGCCAGCGGGTACAGGCCGGTGGCAGGCAGCGCGATGTGCCGCAGCGCCGCGGCGCCCAGGCGGCCGATCAGCACACCGAGCATGCCGCCGACCGTGAGTTGGTAGAGCAGGTTGCCCAGGAGGGGAGCGGGCCCGGGCAGGTCGGTGGTGGCGGTGGAGAAGACCAGGACCAGGATGATGGTCGGGGCGTCGTTGAAGCCGGACTCGGCCTCCAGCAGCCCGGTCACCTTCTGCGGCAGCGGCAGCGCGCGCAGGACGGCGAAGACGGCGGCGGCGTCGGTGGAGGAGACGATCGCACCGAGCAGCAGGGCCAGGTGCCACTCGATGCCCAGGAGCCAGTGCGCGCCGGCGGCGGTCACCACGACGGAGACGGCCACGCCTGCCGTGGCGAGCACCCCGGCCGGGGCCAGGAGGCGTCGGACGTCGCTCCACTGGGTGGTCAGGCCGCCTTCGACGAGGATGACGGCCAGGGCTGCGGTGCCCATGGCCTGGGCGAGCTGGGCGTCGTCGAACTCCAGGCCGAGCCCGTCCTCGCCGGCGATGACGCCGACCGCGAGGAACAGCAGCAGGCTGGGCAGGCCGATGCGGTGAGCCGCGCGGGCGGCGGCGATGCTGGCCAGCAGTACGGCGCCGCCGATCAGCAGCGTCAGGTACAGCTCGGACAGGGTCATCGACGGGTCCTCGTGCCAGCCGCAGCCGCTGGACGGTCGCCGAGGTCAGGACCAGGGCGGAGAGGTGCGGTGTCTGCGCGCGTCACGCTCGGGGTCGAACAGCTCTGCGGCCATACCGGCCAGGACCAGGCCGGTGGCGATGAGCAGCCCGTGGGCCAGGGCGAGGCCAGTGGCCAGCACGGCCATGGCGACGGAGAGGAGCAGCCAGGCCCTTGCGTGCCGGTACTCACGCGGCGGGCAGGGGCGGCAGGCCCCAAGAGCGCGGGCGAACCGGGGATCCTCGCGGTCGAGGAGGGCCTCGATCTCAGTGAGCCGCCTGTCATCGGGTCCGGGCATGATGCCCACCTCCGGGCACGGGGCTGCGGGCAGGCGTCGCGGTCGACGGTGCGAGCCATCTGCTCTCCTTGGGAGGTCGGGGCATCACGATCACACCAGGAGGGGGAGTGCAGCCGTACATACGCGGCCGACACGGCGATGGTGAGGGCGGTGACGATCAGGCCGTAGACGGTGAGGTGCCGGAACGAGACCTGGCAGCGGAGCGATCGGCGACACGGAGGGCGACGATTCCGGTCGGCGGAGGCGCCGACCCTTGTGGGGTTGCCAGCCGGAACCGCGCCGAGTGTGCGAGCGCCCGCCGCGGGACGCACGCGGGCTCTGGTCTTCCCTTCCGGGTGAGCCGACCACCGCCGATCGGGCAGCCGGTGGCGCCGAAGGGCCCACTGTGACGGTTGCCGTCGACCATGCCGTAACGCTCACGGCCATTCCTCCCCCACGCCCGGCCTGCCTGTTCCGGCCGTGCTGACGCCCGCCATACGGCGCACCCATCCAGCCGCCGTGCGACGCAACCGCAGCACCAGCAGGGCCGGACCGGAAACCGACTCGGTGTGACCTGTTGGCTGTGGCGCTGCGTACATCGGTGCCGGGCTCCTCTCGTGATCCGAACGACCTGCGGCTTTTCCCGCCCAGCCAAGAGGAGGGCTGTCGAAAGCTGGGCTCGCGTCTGCCGACGCCGCAAGCGGTCGCCTCCGCACGACGGTCAGTGGGCCGACAGCGGGGATTGGCTCCACCCTCACTCGCCACAGGCGGCGGCCGCCATCGGGTCCGACACCCAATTGCGCGCGGGCCAGAGCTGTAGAGGGGACGCGGAAATGGGTGCCAGACCCGATGGACGTTCGCCCTGCCCGGCGCAGACTCTGGAGCAGAGCGCCTTGGGCGCAGGCAGCCTTCAGTGACCGGCCGGCCCGCCGTCCACTGCCGGGGAGGCGATAGTGGAAGCAAGAACCAGCTTGAGGAGACGGTATCCGGTGCCGTTGTTCTGGAGGATCTTCCTGCTCAACGCCGTGGTACTGGTCGCAGCCGCTGCGCTGCTGCTGCTGGGCCCGGTCACCGTGTCGGCCCCCGTCCTGCTCACTGAGGCCGCTGTCCTCAGCGGCGGGCTGGCCGCGATGCTGATCGCCAACGCGCTCCTGCTGCGCATTGGCCTGGCTCCGCTGCAACGCCTCGCCCGCGCCATGACCAGCACCGACCTGCTGCGCCCCGGCGCCCGCCCGGCTGTCGGCGGTCACGGCGAGGTTGCCGAACTGATCACCACGTTCAACACGATGCTCGACCGGCTGGAAGCCGAACGCGCCACCAGTGCCGCCCGCGCCCTGACCGCGCAGGAAGCCGAACGCCACCGCATCGCCCAGGAACTCCACGACGAGATCGGCCAGGCGCTCACGGCCGTCCTGCTCGACCTCAAACGCGTCGCCGACCAAGCACCCGACCCGGTACGTGAGCAACTGCACCAGGTCCAGGAGACCACCCGCGCCAGCCTTGACGAGATTCGCCGCATCGCCCGCCGCCTGCGCCCCGGCGTCCTTGAGGAACTCGGACTGACCAGCTCGCTGAAATCCCTCGCGGCCGAGTTCACCAGCCCCGCCCTGTCCGTACGGCACCACATCGCGCCCGACCTGCCGCCGCTGGGCGAGAACGCCGAACTCGTCCTCTACCGCGTCGCCCAGGAAAGCCTGACCAACACGGCCCGCCACGCCGACGCCACGCGCGTCGGCCTCACCTTGGTGCGGACCCCGGACGGCGTAGAACTACGCGTGCGCGACAACGGTCGAGGCATCGAGGGGGCCACCGAAGGGGCGGGCATCCGCGGCATGCGTGAACGCGCCCTGCTCATCGGCGCCGGCCTCACCCTCGGCCCCGCCCTCGACGGAGGCACCGAGGTACGCCTGACCGTCCCCACCCCCCACCGGAGTCAGTGACCATGACCGAGGCGACGCCCACCCGCATCCTGCTGGCCGACGACCACCACCTGGTCCGCCGCGGAGTGCGACTCATCCTCGACAGCGAACCCGACCTCACCGTGGTGGCCGAAGCTGGCGACGGAGCCGAGGCCATCGAGGCCGCCCGTACCCACCATCCCGACCTGGCCGTCCTCGACATCGCCATGCCCCGCCTGACCGGCCTGCAGGCCGCCCGCGAACTCTCACGCAACCAGCCGGAGCTGCGCATCCTCATCCTGACGATGTACGACAACGAGCAGTACTTCTTCGAAGCCCTGGCCGCCGGCGCCTCCGGCTACGTCCTCAAGTCCGTCGCCGACCGCGACCTCGTCGAAGCCTGTCGCGCCACTATGCGTGACGAGCCCTTCCTCTACCCCGGCGCGGTCAACGCCCTCATCCGCAACTACCTCGACCGCGTCCGCGAAGGCCAGTCCCTGCCTGCCAGGGCCATCACCGACCGCGAGGAGGAGATCCTCAAACTCGTCGCGGAAGGCCACACCTCACAGGAGATCGCCGACATCCTCGTCATCAGCTCCAAGACCGTCGAACGCCACCGCGCCAACCTGCTGCAGAAGCTCGGCCTGAAGGACCGTTTGGAACTCACTCGCTACGCCATCCGCGTCGGACTGATCGAACCCTGACCACACGACCGAGGCGGCACCAAACGGCGTCGGCACCGCGGAGAGCAGCCCCGCGAGCGATCGTGGCGTTCGCGGATGAGACCCCGTCCCACAGACGCACCGCAGGTGATCGATATGAACCCCTCGATGGACGACCGGCACATCCTCGCGGAGATGGAGCGGCGTCTCTCGCAGGAGGATCCCGAACTGGCCGCACTGATCGATGCGTTGAACCAGCAGTTCCTCCACGAGGACGAGGACGAGGATTCCGAGGGATGGGTCGATGACAGCGGCAGGCGGTTCGACTGGCGCTGGAAGACGGGTATCGCCTGTGCGGTCATCGCGGTGCTGGGTCTCCTCCTCACGGCCATCCTCACTGCGACGCCGCCGTCTGCGGATGACAAGCAGGGACCGCCGAACAGCCGGCTCCCAGCAACCTCCGTTCATTCGCAGCGCCGGGCTGCCGGTTACGGGGAGAGCCGCAGAACAAGGCCGACTCGTCTCCCGCGACCAAGCACCGAGCTGCCAGGGGGAGGCCCCGATGCGCGCCCGTGATCTCGCGCAGTCTTATGTCACCGTCAGCCAGGACACCTCGGCCGTCGAGGCGCTGAGAGCGCTCGTCGAACACGGTTTGCCCGGGCTACTCGTGGTCGACTCCGGCGGGCAGCCGTACGCGGCGCTGCCCGCCTGCGAGGTGGGCAGGGCACTGCTGCCTGTCCAAGAGGATCCCCTTCTCGCCGAAGTGATCGACGAACCTCACGCCATTCAACTGTGCCGCGCGCTCCAGGGGCGCAAGCTCGTCGACTGCCTGCCTGCGGGCAGGCCGCTCCTGCCCACCGCCACTCCGGACTGCACTGCCCTGAAGATCGCGGAAGTGATGGGCCGCACCCGAAGTCCGCTCATCGCGGTCGTCGATCAGGGACAAGGAGGCCAAAGCCGCCTTCTCGGCGTCATCACCGCCGCGCGCCTGGTGGATCAGCTCCTCAAGGCGTGAGCGGCCGTTCGCCTCGAAGCGACCCAGGAGGCGCGCCCCGTCATCGAAAGGTCAGCCGCATGCGCCGACGCAGCCGTAGCAACCGGACTTTCCTCGGCCGTCTCCCGCTGCCCGAGCGCAGGTTCGTGGCGGACGCGCTGCGTACCGAGACGGTCGGAGGGATGCTGTTGCTCGCCGCGGCTGCCGTGGCGCTGGTGTGGGCCAACACCCCGTTGCGCGATGCATACGATTCTGTACGGGACTTCCACTTCGGTATCGAGGCCCTGGGGCTGGACCTCTCCGTGGCCCACTGGACGGCGGACGGACTGCTGGCGATCTTCTTCTTCGTCGCCGGCGCGGAACTCAAGCGCGAGCTGGTGGTCGGCGAACTGCGCCACCCGGGAACGGCGGCACTGCCGGTGATCGCGGCTGCCTGCGGCATGGCGGTACCGGCCCTGGTCTACGGTCTTGTCGCCACCAGCCTGGGCGGAACGTGGAACGGCTGGGCCGTCCCCATGGCCACCGACATCGCCTTCGCACTGGGCGTGCTCGCGGTGATCGATACCCACCTGCCGTCCGCACTGCGCGCCTTCCTGCTAACCCTCGCGGTGGTCGACGATCTCGGCGCCATCATCGTGATCGCCCTCTTCTACACCTCGACAATCAACCTCGCGGCTCTCATCGGCGCCGTCCTGGGGCTAGTGCTGTTCTTCCACCTGCACGACCGACGGCGTGTGCACGGCTGGTACTGGTACCTGCCGCTCGCCCTGGCCATCTGGGGCCTGATGTACAACAGTGGCGTCCATGCCACCGTGGCAGGAGTCGCCATGGGCCTGCTCCTGCGCGTGGCCAAGGACGGCGAACGAGGTCGACGTCCTGCCGAACAGATCGCGCACCTGGTCCGCCCGGCCTCCGCCGGAGTGGCCGTACCCCTGTTCGCGCTGTTCGCGGCTGGCGTCAGCGTCACCGGCGACACGCTGAATGATGTCGTCAGCGAACCGGAGCCGCTCGGCGTGGCCCTGGGCCTGGCCGCCGGCAAGGTACTGGGCATCTTCGGCGGCTCCTACCTCGCCGTCCGCTTCACCCATGCCCGGCTCAGCCGGGACCTCGCCTGGGCGGACGTGATCGCCGTGGCCATGCTGGCCGGCATCGGCTTCACCGTCTCACTGCTCATCGGCGAACTCGCTTACCCCGACCCCACCGACCTCGAGCACATCAAAGCCGCCGTCCTCCTCGGCTCCCTTGCCTCCGCACTCCTGGCCTGCCTGCTGCTGCGGCTGCGCAACAACAAATACCGGCGACTGTACGAGGAAGAGAACCGCGACGATAACGCCGACGGCATCCCCGACATCTACCAACACGCCGACTCAAGCCCGCCACAGAACGCCCCCCGGAACACTCAGCAGCCAGACCACCCTGGTCACGACGACAGCGGAGGACCGCCTGCCCCGATCACCAGGAGAGGACGATGAACAACTCAGTACGGATGGGACGTGTCCTCGGGGTGCCGCTGCGCCTCCACTGGACCGTGCCCCTACTTCTGCTGCTCTTCGGATACAGCCTGGCCAGTCAGACACTCCCGGCCGCCATTCCGGACCAGCCCAGCTCTATCTACACGGTCGCCGGCCTGGCTGGCGCCCTGCTGCTCCTCGCGAGTCTGCTGGCCCATGAGGCCGCCCACGCGATCACAGCCCGAAACAAGGGCATCCGGGTCCAGAGCATCACCCTGTGGGCCCTGGGCGGGATGACGGAAATGGGCAGGCCGCGGGCGGCCGGAGCGGCCTTTCTGGTAGCCGTGATGGGGCCGCTCACCAGCCTTGTCATCGGTGCTGCCGCAGTGGGGGCAGGCATCGGGCTGAACACGTTGCCCGGCTGGGAAATGCCCGCGGCCGTCCTGCTCTGGCTCGGATGGGTCAACCTCGTCGTCGGCGTGTTCAATCTGCTGCCGGCCGCACCGCTCGACGGAGGACGGGTGGTGCAGGCGCTGATGTGGTGGCGTACCGGAGACCGGGACCGCGCCGAGCGCGCGGCCGGACGCAGCGGGCAGATTCTGGGCATCGTTCTGATCGGCGTCGGATGGATCGCCGTCCTGCGCGGCACCCTCAGTGGGCTATGGCTGGCGCTCATCGGCTTCTTCGTCATGATCGTCGCGACCGCGGAGCGCCAGCACGCGACACTCGCTCCCGCCCTGCGCGGAGTCCGGGCGGCCGACGCCATGTCGAGTCCCGTCGAGACGTGCCACGACTGGCTGACCGTGCAGCGGTGCATCGACGACGTGGCCGTGCGAACCTCTCACTCCAAGGTGATCCTGATCGACTTCCAAGGACATCCCAGCGGCCTGCTCCACCTCCCGCGGCTCGCGAAAGTCCCCGCCCCGCAGCGGGAGACCCTGCGTGTACGGGATGTAGCGATCCCCTGGGCGCGGTGCACCACCTGCGCACCGGACGACCCGCTGGAAAACGTGCTCGAAAAGCTCTCACCGGCCAGTGGCATGCCCATTGTCGTCACCGACGGGCAACAACTAGTGGGCATCATCACCGAACACGACATCTCCCGGCTCGTCCAGCGCCGCACACTCCGCGGGGAGAACCAGTGACCATCCCACACGGCTTTCACCGGCCGCGGACGCGGCATCCCGCAGCGATCACGGCGACCCAGCGGTAGGAGCCATGCCGCTCCCGCTGCTCACCCAGATGCGGGCCGTCCGGGTCGGCGAGCCGGACGGCGTTGGGCCGGCGCAGCCCTCGCCGCGGGCGGGCCACGGCCTTGGCGGCGATCCCCACCGCCCGCGCCAGCGTGCGTGAACACGTCGGGAAGTTGACCGGCGCAGCGGCGTTGGACTCCGCAGTTTGGTAACCGTGGACCTGGACGCGTGTGGGTGATCGCACATCCCGAGAAAGCAGGACGACGTGGCAGCGACCTGGAAGAAGAGCATCGGCCACCATCCGCTGATGGGGTTCGTCGACCACGGGTATAACCGGACCTGGCGAGCGGGTGGCCGGTCTGCTGCGCCCGTGAACGCGGGCATCAACACTGCTGACCATATCGACGCCCTCCTACTGGCAACTGGCCCAACGGCCCAAGCCCCACTGGGGGCGGACGCCGAACCCTGATCCGCACCGACTTCGGCGGCGGCACTCACGAGTTCGCGCTCTGCGCATCAGGGTTGCTGCCGGGACGGTCCCCAGCGGGGCAGGGCGCCACGCTTCGCGTACACCTACATGCCACACCAGGGCAGAAATGGGGTCTGCCACCGATGTCCACCCCCACCCCTGATCGGTCAGGGTGAAAGCCAGCGGGAAGCATCGGCTGCCCGGCCCGCTTCCGAACGTGCGTGAGGAAAGGATCACGCCGATGGCACTGAACACCGCCGGTGTGGGGTCGCCTGAGGAACGCACCGGCGTGCACCAGGCACGGCGGCGCCTGGAGCTTGAGCGCGAGGTTCGCCTAGCCCAGTTGGATGCGCTCAACGAGGCCGAGCCCACGGCCGATGGTGTGTTGGCCAGCCAGAAGAACACTGTTCGACGCGCGCTTATCGGCATCGACAAAGCCTTGGCCCGGCTGAACGACGGCGTCTACGGCACGTGCCGGAACTGCGCCCAGCCCTTCCACGCAGCACAGCTGGAGATCCGGCCTTTGACGCGATACTGCGTCACCTGCCAACAGCGCACCGGCTGACGCGCTTTGCCTTTGCTTGCTGCCAAGGGAGATGCGAGCCGTTACGGGGAAGTCCAGGACTGCGCCTTCCAGTGGCCCACCACCGGAGGAACCTTCGACTACCAGCATTTGCACTGGCTGGCCGGTCTCACCGAGCGAGCGACGCATGCCTTGCGCACTCCCGACCTGGACGGCACCGACCATGACAGCCACAACGAACAGGCGGCATGGTCCGCTGCCGAGGTCCGGCAGCAGACGGACGGGCGGGCGGGGCCAGATCGATCGGGGTTCCGCCTCCCGTCAGGGCCCTTTGCGGTCGCGCCGGTCAAGCGGACCACCTGAAGGAGGGGCCGCGCACCGCAGAACGGGACGGTTCCGCAGCGTACTGGTGGAGATCGAAATGCCGGACGGTTTGTTGGTGTCCACCTCGGGAGATCGTGGAGGACCTCCGGTCCTCGCCTACGTGACGCTCTCGGGTGCGAGGGCGGCGTCGGCCAGCGCTGCATCATGATGTCCGCGCGCAACGCTGCCATGGCACCTGGTCTGTGTGTGCCTGGTGGCACCGGCGCGAGGTCGCGCCGTCCAGTGGGGTGCGGCTGCGCCGCAGGGCGAACTCTGTGAGAGTCGACGCGGAGGAGTGATAGCCACCGCGCATGCATGGCTATTCGTGGACGAGGGAGGGTGACAGAAGTCGTGGCTGGTCCGATCAGACGCATGGCGGCTGCGGTCACCTCCCCGCTGCGGGCGTTCCTGCACGCGGAGAGCGCGGGCTGGATCGTCCCGGACCAACGAGTCCCCGAGATTTCCACCCCCATCAGCCTCGCCGTGATCGCCCTCGTGCTCACGGTCGTCACCGTGGCAAGCCTGATAAAAACCAGGCGCGACCCGACCGCCAAAGCCCACCCAGGCTCACTGCGCGCACACCACCCCAAACCCGCGGGCTCCGACCAGGAAGCCAGTCACTCCTGAAACTGCGCAGAGACGCAGGTCGGCCGGGCTCGGAGCGCCTCCGCCACGCCCGGCATCCCTGCCGCGGACACGCGCCCCTACTCGCACCATGGCGCCTACGTCGCGAAGTCCTGAGCGCGCCTCTATTGGATCTGCGGCACCGGGAGGGCCAAAGTTCTCCGGTGACGCAGCGTGCATCGGACCAGCGACACCCGGGATCGGCACTGACCTGCATGGGGCTGACCGCTCGCGATCGTCCATTGAGCCGCGTGATGGTGGGTATTCGCTCTGGATCCCAACAGTCCACACGCATTGATCCACGCGTCACGTAACGAGAAGGGCGGGCCACAGCGGTGACAAGCGCGGACGCGGTATTCGCGTGGCTGGGGGTCGGAGCATTACTCGCGGCCGTGCTGCCCCGGATCCTTGCCGGACGACCGCTGTCGCTACCGCTGGTCTTCCTGCTGTGCGGCATCGGCGTGTATCTGCTGCCTCTGCCACTGCCCGTGATCGACCCGGTGGATGACCGGGTGGTGGCCGAGCATGTCACCGAAGTCGTGGTGATCATCTCCTTGATGGGTGCGGGGCTGGCGCTCAACCGGCCCGTCGGGTGGCATCGGTGGGGCGCGACCTGGCGATTGCTGGGTGTCACCATGCCGTCGACGTTCCTGATCACTGGGCTGGTGGCCTGGTGGTTGCTGGACTGGCCGCCGGCCGCCGCGCTGCTGCTGGGGGCCGTCTTGGCGCCGACCGATCCGGTGCTCGCTGCGGAAGTGCGGGTGGGCGAGCCCACGGATGACGAACACGATGAGGACGAGGTGCGGTTCGCTCTCACCAGTGAGGCGGGCCTGAACGACGGACTCGCGTTTCCGCTCACGTACGCGGCCGTGGCGCTGGCCGCCGCCGCAGGCAGCGGCTGGTCGGCCGGGTGGATCGGTCCGTGGGCCGCGCAGGACCTCGCGTACAAGTGCGCTGTGGGTGTGCTGGGCGGACTACTGGCGGGGCGGTTGCTCGGCTGGCTGTTCTTCCGGACACGATCAAGGGCGCTGCGGCTGTCTCAGCACCGGGAGGGCTTCGTCGCGCTGGGCGCCACCTTCCTGTCCTACGGAGTGACGGAGCTCGCCGGGGGTTACGGCTTCCTGGCGGTGTTCGTCACCGCGTGCGCCATCCGGGGCGCCGAGCGAGCCCACGGCTACCAAAACGTCCTGCACGACTTCATGGAACAGGTGGAGCGCCTGCTGACTGCGGCCGTGCTGTTCTTGCTGGGCGCCTTCATCGCGCTGGGCGGCCTGTCTGCTCTGACGTGGCAGGGCGCGGTCACCGCATGCGTGGTGCTGCTGGTGATCCGGCCGCTGTCGGGGTGGGCCGGACTGCTGCGGAGCTCCCTGGGGAGCCGGGAACGCTGGGTGGTAGCGGCATACGGCGTCCGGGGGATCGGCTCGTTGTACTACCTTGCCTACGCCTTGGGCCAGCATGGTTTTGCTGTCCCAGAGCGGGAGCTGTGGGCAGTGGTGACCTTCACCGTGCTGGCCTCGGTCGTCCTGCACGGCGTCACGGCAGGCCCGGTCATCGCACGCCTCGACCGGCTCCGAGACACCCAATCCATGTAGCAGCCGCGATCTGTGCAGCACCCACGAAGCGTCCTTGTGAAGAAGGACGCTGACCTTACTGAAGGACGCGCGGTCTGTGAGAGGGGACGCCAACCAGTTCCGTCGCGCTCGTGCTCGCTGTCTGACCCACTGCGGGTTCATCCATGGCGACCTGTCGGAGCGGGGCACCGGCTCCGTGCTCGTGCTGCTCGCCGCCATCTCGCTCGTGCTGACACAGGCACGCAACCGGGCGTAAGTCCCGCTGGCCGGCAGGCCGCTCGCATCCCTGACCGGATCACTCACCAATGCCTTCGGCCGAGACATCAGAGACAGGTAGCTGATCCTCAAGAACCCGCATGCCCTCCCCTCCTTATCGCGCGACCACACTCGGGTATCGAGAGAGACGCGTCAGGAGTCTCGGAACGCGCGCGCTTCCGCGTTGGATCTGCTGCGGCTCTCTCGGACCGACACGACCATCTGGCCGTACCGGCGGCGCAGGGCCGCCTTGGAGTCCGTGTTCGCCGCCCGCCGACTGTCCGGCCCGTGGGTGCTGTGCCCGTCTACCATCGAGGCGGGCGGGGAGGCGAAGTGGGACGGGTTTCGGGCGCTGGTCTCTGTCGACGCGGGCCGGGAGCGAGGCGGCTACCGGACCGGACAGCCGCCCCTCTCCTTGCGCGGTCAGCCTCGGACGATGTTCTGGGCCTGCGGACCCTTCTGCCCCTGGCCGATGTCGAAGGTGACGTGCTCACCCTCCGTCAGCTCGCGATATCCGCTGCCCTTGATCTCGGAGTAATGCGCGAAGACGTCCGGGCCCCCGCCGTCCTGCTCGATGAAGCCGAAGCCCTTCTCGGCGTTGAACCACTTCACGGTGCCGCTGGCCATACTGGTCAATCCTTCATCCATACCTGGGAACAGCCCTTCATCCGGGCATGCTCCGGCTCACGCAACCGCACGAGCCCACAGCCGTTCTACCCCGCAACGCCACACCCATCCGACCGGCGACACGGCCAGAAAGCCGGAGGTTCGCCACTGCGCCACGGCGTAGGAGCCGCCAACACTTCCCGCGGAGAGACTGCGGACGTTCTCGTGGCAGACGACACCTGAGCCGTCCGCGTTGCCCAAGATCCGGTGCCGCATCAACCTTCAGTCACACCGCGCCTCATCCGGTCTTCCACCCCTTCCGGGTGTCAGTGCGCTCCCACTCCGCAGTCCAGTGCGCCATACGGTGCCGCTCCAGCCCCAGGCACACGACGCAAGCAGCACCGAGCACGGCGACACCCGCGCCGAATGCCGCCAGCACGCCGCCCAGGATGGCGTGCAGGCGAGCCTCCTCCTCGGTCAGGGGCCTCGGCCATGATGCGGCCGTTCTGGTCGTCCATACGGTGACCGTGCTTCCGGCCGGGGTCTTGGGCGGCACTCTGGCCTCCTCCGTGTGCGCCGAGCCGTCCAGTGCCGTCCAGCGCACGGTGGCCCACACCCGGTAGTCGATCGCCGCCCGTGCGGGCAGCGCCTCCGCGTCCTTGACGAGTACGGCCGAGACCGCGCCGCTCGGCACGCTGCTGCTCGGCATCCCGCTCCATAGTGCCCGCAGCAGCCAGCCCCGCGATCAGGCCACCGACCAGCGCTGACACCGTAGGTAGTGGCGGGGCGCTGGTTACCTGTTCGGAGGTCCTGCTGGCGCTCAGGAGCGGAGTGTCCCGCTTGGGATCCATTGGCTGCGGGGCCGCCGAGTCGGGTCGTGACGCGGCGGTAGGCGGCGCGGGCATGGAGGGCGGGCCGCCGCCGTTCCCGCGAGTGCGGCGGCGAGTAGAAGGGGTGTCGCTCAGGCCGGCAGCGACGTCGTTGACGAACAGCCAGCACGGTACTGCCTTACCGGTGACCGCGGTGAATCGGGCGGACAGACCCCCAGCGCGGTCGCCAGCGGCCGCGGGGGCAATCCCGTGCGCACCGTGCGGCCTGCGGGTGATGGCCGATTGATGGCCGCGGCTTGCTGGGCGTGGCAATCCGGCACACGGCCAGGCGCAGGCCCGTGCGTCAGCCGGCACCGATGACGGTGCCGTCCAGGGTCACCAGTAGTGGCGGCGGCCGGCGACCGCGTGTCCCATGGAGCCCATGATCCACAGCACCGCGCCGATGACCGCGAGGATGATCCCGATCGTCCACAGGATGGATATGCCGGTGATGAATCCGACGACAAGCGAGATGATGCCGAGGAGAAGCATGACCGCCTCCGGTGCGCAGTAGTGCTGCTTTCACTGTGGACCCCAGGGCTGTGCTGGGGAAGGCCCGGTGGCCACGTATTTCAGGAACGGAAGCGTGATCGCGGCGCCTACTGAGCCGTTCACGGCGGCATTGTCGCGTTCCTGACCCTGCAGGCGCTTCTGGCCACCGCCATCGCCGCCCGCGCGGTGCCGCTGCCGGTATGGGCCGCCGCTCTGATCATCACCGCCGTGCTGGGCGTGATCACCGCGATCATGCGCTGAGCGGCGAGGGAGAAGGAGGGCCACCGCCCACGCCCGAGCAGACGATCGGAAGGAGTAGCCAACACGGCGAGCTGTATACAAAGACCTGACGGGGAAACTAGCTGGTGGCTGCCTCAGACGCTGCGGCGCGACCCCACCTTCGGGGAGAGGCACCGTGCGGCCACTTCGGAGTCGTCCGGACCCCCGAGAAGGTCAGCGTCCCGCTTGGCCACCCCGTTGATGTTCGACGAGTTGGGCTTCGAGTTCGGAGAGGCGGTTCTCGGCGAACCGGAGGTTGGCGCGGCAGCCTTCGAGGCGTTCTTGCAGCTCGCGGTGTTCCTGCGTCAGCTGCCGGACCCGACGCTTCAGGCTGGCGTTCTCCGCCGCCGTGGTTGGTTCACTGCTGCCGGCCGTCTCCGTGTCGCGGAGCTGGCCCATGAGCTCACCGATGCGGTTGCGCTGGGCCCGGATCTCGTTGTGTGCCTGCGTGAGTCCTTCCTCAGCGTTGAGGGCGCGCTCGCGCCATGTCGCCTCAACGCGGTCGTGCTCGTCTGCGACGCGACGGGTGCGCCGGCTACGGGTGGCGGCGACCGCGTCCTGGACCATGGGGCGAGCCTGCGGATTTTCGTAGAGGAAGGTGTTGGAGACGCCGGCGCGACGGGCGATGGCCGTGACGGTGAGCCGTCCGGTCTCGCGGCGGAGCTGGGCGATGGCGGCTTGGACGTCGGCGAGCTTGCGCTGGGTCTGTCGGCGCCGTGCGGCGATGGCGGCCGCGGGCGGGATAGTGGAAGTCATCGGCGTCGGTCAGCTGGCCTGAAGGCTGAGGTCGTCGAGCTCGGCTTCGTCGTCGTCCTGCTGGTGGGCGAGTTCACCGGCTCGGAAAGCGGCGGACCAGACGCGGCCGTAGTAGTCCTGGGGGCGGCGCAGGTCGAGGCTGAGCGCCTCTTCGAGCAAGCCGGTGGCGGCCAGGGCGCGCTCCAGTCCGTCGATCGCGCGAGCAGTGGGGTCGAAGTGCTTATGCAGGTAGTCCCGGGTGGCCGGGTCGGGTGCACCCTCGGCGAGCATGCGCCAATGCTCGCGTTTGCGGTGCCAGTAGACGAGGTCGGCGCCCGTCATGACGAACTTGTCGCAGTTGTGGCAGTCAAGGTTCCAGAGGCAGGCGCCCCCGTCGACGACGGGTTGGAAGGTGCAGAAGCCTCCTTCCGCCGGAGTCGAGCGGTGGGTGAGGTCGACGAGCATGGCCTCGGCTTCCTGCCGGCTCATGGGTTCGCCGCCGGACAAGACGATGCCGGGTTCGAGGGCGCCTGGTCCGCTGACCCAGACGGTTTGCAGGGCGTCGCTGAGGCGCGGGTCGGTGTTGGCGATGTGGGCGTAGTGCTCGGCCATGGCGTCGGAGATCTGGCCGAGGTAGCGCTTGATCTGTGCGAGGTTAGCCCCTGCCTTAAGCAGGTTCGTGGCCAGGGTGTGCCGGGCCTGGTGGGCGACGGTGTGAGGGATGTCCAGCGTGAGAACCCAGTCGTGGAAATGCCTGTGGAACCAGCCGTAGCTGACGCTCTTCACACCGGTCCGGTTGGCCGTACGGCGCGGGAAGAGAGCCAGGTCGAGCTCCTCGGCCGGAGTCGGCGGACGGCCGTGGCGCTGCGCGAAGCGGGCGCGGGTCCTGGCCTGCCGCGCCTCGATGCGCTGGTAGATCCGTTCCGAGATACGGATCGCCTCGTCGAGCTGCCCGACCTTGGTCTGGTCGTGCCAGAGCAGGGGCAGGCCCTTGTACCGGCCGATGCAGTCCAGGCGGAGGGTGAGGACCTCGCTGGCCCGGCGCCCGGTGACGACGATCGTCTCCCAGATGTCGCGCAGCCCGCGGTCGTCGATGTCCGTGCTGTCCAGGCGGGCGAGGTTGGAATCGTCGGCCAGGGCGCGGGCCGCCTCGTCGGAGAACGGCCGACGGCGCTTGCCGCGGACGTTCCCACCGCTGGGCAGCGCCACGACGAACTGCCGCTCCAGTCCGATGCGTTCGGTCCGTGCTCGGCACGGCGCCGCTGATCGGCGACGAAGCCGACCATGTGCTCCTTGCGCAGCAGCGTGGGGTCGTGGCCGCCCTCGGGAGCGTGGGCCTCCAGGTAGGCGCTACTACGCCGGCACCAGCTCGCGACACAATTGACGACCACTCAGCCGCATGTGAGCACTGCCTGGACCACCAAAAACGTAGCTCGCCAAGATCCCCGGCAAGACCTAACGGAAGTACGTCAGTTCGTGTCGGCGGCTTCGCTGACCGGTAGCACGTCCGCGGCGGCCGTCGTCAACCTCTGCATCACGGTCCTCTGCGTCTGGACACGACACCGGCCCCGCCTGTCCTCCACCGGAGGCGGAAGGGCGGGGCCCGAATGACGGGTTACCAGCGGATGGTCTGGCCGTGTGGGGTGACGCTGACGGTGAACTCCTCCAGTACCGGAGACCCGGCGGCATGCCAGCGGCCGAGCTGCTCCTCTACGGCATCC
Organism: Streptomyces sp. NPDC002838; assembly: GCF_040295365.1. Taxonomy (NCBI): domain Bacteria; kingdom Bacillati; phylum Actinomycetota; class Actinomycetes; order Kitasatosporales; family Streptomycetaceae; genus Streptomyces; species Streptomyces sp. NPDC002838. The sequence continues at coordinate 29,675 of NZ_JBEOVF010000029.1, forward strand.
CAGAGGGCGCCCGACCCGTCTTGACGGACGGCCCACCGGCCGCCGTCCTCGTAGAGGGCGGCCCAGGAGCCGGACTCGGCGTCGATCAGAACGTCCTCGGTGCGTCCGTCCCGTGGCAGGGTCAGGCGCTGTGCGCCCGGTACGGAAGACTTCGCGACGAAGCGGGAAGTCCAGTTGTCCAGTACGTCAGCTCCGATGACGGCCTCGCGCTCCTTGCCCTCGCTGAAGTCGGGGAGCAGTCCGAGCGGCGGCGGCATGTGGGGACGCGCGAGCATGAAACTGACCCCGCCGCCCAGCAGTGGGCCGGACGCCGTTCCGTCGTCGTGGACCGTCAGGCGCGCGAGCTCCGACGAGCCGAGCCACCCGCCCACGGTCGCCAGGATCAGGCCGCCGGGCCGGGTCTGCTCGATCCACGCGTCAGGAATCGTGCGCACGCCGCACGTGGCGATGATCCTGTCGAAGGGCGCCCCCTCGCCGTGGCCGAGGAGCCCGTCGCCGGTGACGAGTGTGGGGTACATCCCGGCATGGCCGAGGGCTGTCCGCGCTCGCGCGGCCACGTCCTCGTCGTACTCGATCGAGGTGACGTTCTCCTCGCCGAGCCGCGCGCACAGAACCGCGGTCGAGTATCCGGTGCCGGTCCCGATCTCCAGCACCTTCGCCCCGGGCTCGACCTGGAGGTCCTCCAGCATGCGCAGTACCAGAGAGGGCACGGTGCTGGAGCTGGTCGGCTGGCGCATGATCTGACCGCGGATGTCTTCCGGCACGATCGTGCCCGCGATCTGGGTCACCAGCGACTCATCCGCGTAGCAGCCTTCGAGCCACCCCTCGTCACCTTCCCGGACGGATTCCCACGCCGTGGGCACCGACCCGGTCACCAGGCGGAAGAACCCGCCGCGCAGGAACTCGTGCCGGGGGACAGCCGCGGCGGCTTGCTTCCACGGCTCTGTGCGCAGGCTGCCGTTGGCCGTCATCCTGTCGAGGAGCTGCCTGTGGAGCTGTGATTGATCGGTCACGACTTCCTCTCCAAAAGGTCTGCCAGGGCCGCGCACATGGGAAGACCCGTCTCAGGTTCCAGCCAGTACCACTGGCCGGAGGGGTTGCACTCCAGGAACCACCATTGCCCGTCCTCCGCTACGCAGAAGTCGAAAGCCCCGAAGACGAGCCCGAAGCGGTCCATGTAGCGGTAGAGCGCAGCTTCGATCCCCGGCGGCGGCTCCACCGGGGTGTAGGTGAGCTGGTCGTAGTTGGTGCGCCAGTCGAGGAGGTCCGAATCGATACGGACGCAGAACACGTAGGCGCCGATCACGGTCACCCGTACGTCGGCTGTCTTGGGAATGCGCTTCTGGAACAGGTGTGCTGTGCCCGCTACGCCGTCGTCGATGTCCGCCGCGGACACCTCGGCGACCTTGACGACGGACGAGACGCCGTCGACTCGGTACACGGGGTTGTACAGCGGCTTGTAGATGACCGAGCCGTTCCGCTTGATGAATGCCCGGGCCGCGTCGGGGCTGGAGGTGATGAGGGTGGGCGGCACCAGGAACCCGGCCTCTACCGCCCCGGCCAGTCCGGCCGGTTTGAACTCCGCATCCCCGATGCGGTGCGGGTGGTTGACGTAGAGGCACCCGGGCAGTGACGCCAGTACTCCCCCGAGTCCATACCTGGCCTGTGTGACGGCGAACCGGGCAGCCTGCTCGCTGAGGTGCGGGAACGCGAAGCCGGTCGGCCGGCGGTAGTAGAGGGCGCGGATGTTGGCCAGGTCGGCCATGCGGGAGGCGGTGAGCAGGCGGCCCCGTATGCCGTGCTGGGTGATCTCTGCCTCCACCGACAGTGATGCGGGGAAGTCCCCCGAGTCGAGCCGCACGACCGGGACGTCCCGGTCGTGCAGCCCGCTGATCACCACGTCGGCGGTGGGGTCGTGCAGGCTGGTGACGACCAACACCGGACGCGGATCACTCACTGGTCGCTGTCGCTCCCCTGGTCGGAGTCCGTGTTGCCCTGGCCCTGCCCGTCCGGGCTAGTGCCCGTGGAGGGGGTCGTGCCCGTGCTGGTGCCGTGGCCGGGCATCTCCATGACCTGGTCGGCACCGTCGTAGAAGACGGCGGTCTGCGTGGCCGGGTCCAGTTGGGCACTGGCGTACCCGGGGGCCATCGTGGGGTAGGGCTCCATGCGGCTGACTCCCCAAGGGAGGGGGGGTGGTGATTCCCTGGGGGACCGCCGGGCCCGTGGGCAGACGGTCAGAGTGAACGAACATGCCTCTCCTCTGTGTCCTGGTGGTGGAATCCGCCTGGATGGCGGGTGATGGGGTGGCGCCGGGGCCGCAAAGGGACGTGGGCCCCGGCGCCGTTCCGCCCGCGCCGAATGCCGTTCGTCGTACGGGCGGAGCTTGTGACTGCCCCATGGCCAGGGCCGGACGGCGGCCGGGCCACCGGGCAAGCACTCCGAGGGCCAGGTTCCGTCAGGCCTCCGGGGGTGTTGGGGCGGCACGGTGATGAGTCAGCGGTCCGGGGCCTGGCTCGCCGTCTCCTCGTCTGGTGTGAGCTCACCGGGACGTTCGAGCAGGTACAGCAGTGCACGCGCATTCACTCCGGCGTCGTGCAGCCGCGCCGGCAGATCGGCGGTCGGCGCATTCTGGTCCAGGATCTCGTCAGCGTGCCTCAGCACCATGCGCGCCAAGCGCTGCATCTTCTCCTGCATCCGCGGCGTGAGCGTCGCCAACTTCGGAGCGAGTAGCCGCACACACTCCTCAAGTTCCGCGATGAGGGACGCTGTTCGGCCGGATTCGGCCTCGGGTCCCACAGCGCGCGCTCGCACGTGCGCTTGATCGCTGCGGCGTCGATCGGCGGCGCCTGACTAACTCCCACTGCGTGCCTCCGAAGTCGAGCGGGCGCCCGTCAAGACCTCCACGGTCACCGGATCACTCCCTGACTACGTGCCGCCTGGCCGGAGCGGACCAGTTCCTCCACCTCGTCCAGGTGACAAAGGTCGCCGGGCGAGTCCATCGGGAGTCACCAGTACGCGCGTGCGGCCGGCTCGGTGAGATGGACGGCCGGGACGCCGAGGAAGCTGTCACGTCCGAGGCACCCCACGCCCGGGAAGTCCCGGTCATTCCAGCGCCACGCTGCGGATCCGGGCACCAGGGCGTAGTGCAGGAGGGAGTGGAGGTCCATGAACACCGCGCCGCCGTCGAACCACTGGCGGAGAAAGGCGTCCACCTCCCTCGGCTCGTGCGTCTTGGCCGCGGCCCACACCAGACCGGCGGGAATCCGTACGGCGGAGAAGATGCTGCCGCAGGCAAGGAGCGCGATCTCCTGTTCCGCCCACTGCACACGCACCGTATCCCGGTCGTCCGCAGCACCGAGGAGCCAGTGAGAGACCGCGAGTTGACGCTCCGGAAGGGTCGTCAAACTCGTCGCCTCCGTGACCTCGGTGTCAGTCTCAGCGCCGGTCACTTGGCCTCCTCCAGCTTCCCGGCCGGGCCGGCCATGTCGGTCCTGCGGAGTCAACGGCGTTAAGGGGTTGAGGGGATACGGGAGGACGGGACCCCGTGTCCTCACGGACGTGGTGGTGAGGTCCGGGGGTGTGGTGACTTTCCTCTGCGTGGTTCCTGCTCTGGTGTCGGTCATCGGAGCCTCATCGTGGTGAGGGGATTGAGGGGCGGTGGTCATCCGTCCCGGGGACACAGGACGGCCTCCGCCGCACCAACGCGCCGGAACATGACGGTCGTTGGTGCTGACATGAGTCAACGATCAATCGGGCCCGTGCGACCATCGCTCATGCGGCACCCGCATACGGATATGCGCTGAGCGGGTACGGGTGGGCGCCCAAAGCCGTGGGACTCGTAGCGTGGGGGTACGCCGTGGATTTCCAGACTGGGCCGATCCGGGATGCGTCCCGGGCCGGCGATTACGGACGCGTCATCGAGCTGGCCCGCAAGGAGCAGCGGATGACGCAGAAGGCATTGGGCCAAGCCCTGGGCTTGTCGCAGTCCGCCGTCTCGCGTCTGGAGAGCAAGGGCCAGGGCGACTACAGCACGAACATCCTGGAGGCGGCAGCCGCACACCTCGCCATTCCGCCGGCGCTGGTGGGTCTCGCGGACGGCCGCCCACAGGGGCAGGTGAAAGAAGGGTCAGACGAGATGCACCGCAGGACTCTTCTGGGCGGGGTCGTCGCAGCCGCGGCGACCTCGGCCCTATCTCCTACTCCTGCCGCTGATGCCACCGACAGCGGCGGCGGGCAGGCCGCCGCCCTGCGCCTGTCCACCAGCGCCTACAGACGACTCGACGGCTCCACCCCATCCCGTGACCTGTACGACACCGTCGAGTCTCACATCCGGCTCATCCAGAGCATCACCCGATCCGCGAACGGCGACGGCGACCGGGCCCGGCTGGCAGCAGTGGGCAGCGAAGCCGCTTCCTTCGCGGGCTGGCTCGCGTGGGACAAGGGCGACAACGGCTCCGCCCGTTCCTGGTACGGCGCAGCGATCAAGGCCGCCAAGTCGGCCGATAACCCCTTGCTGGCCGCCTACCAGACCGGCACGCTCGCTCAGTTCGAGGCACACGCCGGGAACGGTGTGGAGGCACTCAACCTCGCCCGCCGGGCACGGCGCGCGCTCGGCGACCGGCGTCCGGCCGTCGCGGATGCGTGGCTCTCCAGCGTCGAGGCGCTCGGCCACGCAGCGGCCGGAGACCGGCGGGCGGCCGACAAAGCCCTGACCGCGAGCCGGGCCGGAGCAGAGGCCCTGAAGGCATCTGAGGAGCCGCCTCCCTGGCCGTGGGTGTTCTCCTTCACCCCGGACAAGGTGGCCGCCTGCCGGGTAGCGTGCGGCGCACGGCTCGGCCTCTCGGACTGGGTGACCAGTGATGACGTAGAGGCCCTGGCCACCGGCCACGCCAAGTAGCGCGCCCTGCTGGTGCTGGACATCGCCGCCGGCTACCTCGCCGCCGGCAGGGTGGAGGCCGCGTTCGTCCTCGCCTCGCGCGCCCTCGACGCCGGCCTGACGTACCGGTCCGGGCGGATCGTGGAGCGTGCCCGCGCCGTGCGCCGTACCCTCACAACCGCCTCCCCGCCCAAGATGGTGCGGGACTTCGACGACCGCCTACACGGCGTCTACCTGTAGAAGAGGGGATCACGGCATGCGCGTAGGGATCACCGGACACCGCGGGCTCAGCAAGGACGTAGAGCAACGGGTGCGCGCGATGCTCGCTGAGGCCGTACGCGGCTTTGACGCCGACGGTCTGACGGCCGTGTCGTGCATCGCCGATGGCCCCGATTCCTGGTTCGCCCAAGCGGTGCTGGAGCACGGCGGACAGCTTGAAGTCGTCGTTCCCGCCACCGAGTACCGCGAGAGCCTCCCGGAGTGGCACCACCCCGTCTATGACGAGTTGTACGGCAGCGCGGCCGACGTCCACGAGACCGGCATGGCCGAGTCAAGCTCTGAGGCGCATCAGGCCGGCAGTGAGATCCTCGTGGGCCTGGTCGACGAGCTCATTGCGGTGTGGGACGGGAAACCGGCCCGGGGGTACGGCGGGACAGCTGATGTGGTCGCGTACGCCGAGCGGACCGGTGTACCAGTGCGCATCGTGTGGCCGGAGGGTGCCAGTCGATAACCGGCACCTCCCGCGTCGGAAGGGCCCTCGTGGTCTCGTCGTTGGCGGCGTCGCTTCCGTAGGCCCTCGGCAGCGACTCGCCCCGGTGCTGAAGAAGCTGCGCCCGTACGGGAATGTGGGCGCGGTTCAGGAGGTCTTGGAGAAGGCCGCTTCTCAGGACTCGCTCACGGAGCCCTGGATCCATTGGAGGCATCGAGGCAACCGGGATGCTGGCGGCGACAGCCCGAGGCATACGCGGCACGTGCGGGATGCGGGATGCCGGACTCCCCGTCCCCCTCACCGACGAAGGGCCGACCGCCCATGAGGTCGACCTGGACGACGCGCTGAGCCGCAACCAGCTGGCCCGCCCATCACGGCGACCACCACCCTGGACGAGGCAGAGGCACACAGCCGTGAAATCTGCGGCTACTCGGAGATCGACTACGAACGCGACAAGGCCGCATGGCTCAAAGACCAGCCACCGGTGCAGCTCGACCCCCAGGCCGTGCTGTCCCAACTCGACCAGTTCGAAGCCGAGGCCCGGCACCGCGGAGTCACCCACACGACGTTCCGCCGCATCACCGAGGCGACGCACCCTTGTGGCGCATCGCAGCCACCGGTACCTCCACCCAGGGGGCACCGAGGGCATGAGCGCATTCAGCAGCGACTTCGGTCTGGACGCTGCGCGCGACGTGACCGCCGACGCAGACAATCCATCCCGTCCGTGAGGACATCCGCGGTGTTCTGCCCCGCCTCACCGCTGCGGGCTCGGTCGCGGCCGTCGTGTGCATGGGCGACGGCCTCACAAGCGGCGCCCGCGCCGAGAAGAGCAGGCAGCGCCACACGGAACATGGCATACTTGAAGTATGGCAACTCGGAAGATCACCATCACCGTGCCGGAAGAGCTGGTGGAATCGATCAAGGAGCGCGTCGACGCGCGGGGGGTGTCCGGCTACATCGCGGCCGCCGCCGCTCATCAGGACGCCATGGACCGACTGCGCGAGCTGGCCGATCGTCTCGAAGAAGAGCACGGCGCCGTGACGGACGACGAGCAGCAAGCAGCGCTGGACCGCATCGCCGCCATCGACGGCTGGCATGACGAGCAGCGATCACACTCGGACGAGGCCGCGTGAGCCGCACGGCCCGAGCGAAGCCGCACCGGCCGCGCCAGCGCGTCTTCGTGTTCGACTCCGAGGCTCTCTCCAAGGCGGTTCAGGGCGATCGGGATTTGGCTGCGCTGATCAAGACGGCTCCGCGGCTCGACATCCCGATCGTCACCTCGGCGCTCACAACCTTGGAAGCATGGGACCCTCGCGAAACGTCGAGACAGCCACTGTGGAACTGGACGCTGTCCCGGATCCGCGTCGTGCACACGGACGACCAGGTGATCGCCATGGCGCGCGACATGCTGAAGGCAGCCGGCCTGCATGGGCACAAGTACGCCATCGACGCCGTTCTGGCGGCTGTGGCCGGGCGGGAAGCCGTGCAGGGAGCTCAGGCCACCGTCTTCACCTCCGACACCGACGACATGAATCAACTCCTCGCGGGACACTCCGTGCGAGTCGAGAAGGTCTGACGACACGCCGCCCGCACCTCACTCCGACCACTCGCTGGCTCCCCCGAGCACCCCATGCCCTTGTCGGACGGCGTCCACCGGCACGTATTCAGCACACACAGGCACGGGAAGCACCGTGAACACGTGAGAACTACGGAGGTGTGTTTCCCCTGGGTCAGACAACCCGTGGCTCGTATCTGCCCAGGTCACAGCCCCGCCCAGGGAAAACTCCTTTAAAGCGGGTGTCGCAGGTTCGAATCCTGCCGGGGGCACCGGCCAAAGGGCCACCTACCAGCCGCGGGTGCCGACCGCCCCTTGCCTGGGGCTTCTGGCCCCGGTTGCGCGGACCGTCTCTGGGCCGTCCGAGGCCGCTCGGCAGTGGCCGACGACGAGCAATGACGACCACTCAGCCGCATGTGAGCACTGCCTGGGCCAGCAAAAACGCAGCTCACCAAGATCCCCGGAAAGACCCAGAGGGAGAACCACCATGCAGGACCACGCTGTCACTCGGTGAGTCCGGCCTCCTCGCAAGCCGACTCGAACCTCGGCGTGCAGATCTGGTCGGTCGTGTACACGCCGTCCTTGACCACGGTGTCCTTGATGTTGTCGACGGTCACGGGGATGGGGTCGAGCAGGATGGCGGGGATGTCCTTGGTGGTGGGCGTGTCGACCGTGGTCTCCGCGACGTCGTCGAGCTTTTCGCCGCGGCCCAGGGCGACGGCCATCTCCGCGGCCGCGTCGGCCTCTGCCTTGAAGGGCTTGTAGACGCTCATGTACTGCTCGCCACTGAGGATGTGCCGCAAGGCCGCGAGGTCGGCGTCCTGGCCGGTGACGGGGGGCAGTGGCTCGATGCCGGCGGCCTTGAGGGCGGAGATGACGCCGGCGGCGAGACCGTCGTTGGCGGCGTAGACGCCGTCGATGCTGTCGGTGCCCAGGGCGGCGATCGCGCGGACCATGTTGGTGTGGGCGCTCTCCTGCCTCCAGCCCTGGATGTCGTACGTCTTGCCGATCCTGACCTTGCCCTCGAGGACGGACAGCGCGCCCTTCTTGAAGGAAATGTTGGTCGGGCTGGTCTGGGGACCGTTCATCATGACGATCTGGCCGTCGTCCGCCTTGTCGCCCAGGGCCTTGAGGAGCGCCTCGCCCTGGAGCTGGCCGACCCGTTCGTTGTCGAAGGAGACGTAGGCCGAGATCGGGCCCTCGACGAGGCCGTCGTAGGCGACGACCGGGATGCCCGCGTCGTGTGCCCTCTCGACCGCGGGGCGTAGAGATCTGAAGTTCACGGCGCTCATGATCAGGACCTCGATGTCCTTGTTGATCAAGGTGTCCACCTGTTGTTGCTGGGTGGCCACGTCCCCCTCGGCGTTGGCGTACTCCAGCGTGCAGTCCTCGCACAGCTCCTTGAGCTTCTTTTCGATCAGGGGCTTGTCGAACTTCTCCCAGCGAGTCTGGACGATCTGGCTGAACAGCAGGCCGACCGTGAAGCCGTCCTTGCCGGAGGCAGTCCCGCCCGAGTCGGCGGACTCGCCGTCCGTGCCGCAGGCGGCCAGAGACACGGCCAGCGACAATGCGGCTGCGGTGATGGCCGTACGACCCCGATAGGCGCTCACGCGGGGACCTCCCTGGCTCATCCGGGACCCCCTGGCCGTCCACGCCGGCCATTCATTGCCAGGATAAGTCGGGCGGTGCGGTGCGGCTCGCGATCCTGCGATGCCTGCGATGTCTGCGAGGTGCGGATCGGTGTGCGGCGGGGACGCTACTCCGGAGCCGGAGCCGGAGCCGGAGCCGCCGCCCGGTCCGGCACCTGACCGCACAGCTCCACGAACCGGACGGCCGCAGGCGACCGCTGCTCGCAGCGCCACACCATCACAGCGCTGCGGACCAGCAGTGGTGTCGTGGGCACGACGACCGCCCCTTGGCCGGCCGCGTCCACGGCGAGCCGGCGCGGCAGCAGGGCGGCGCCGGCGCCGGCCAGGACGAGCGGGACGATGGCGGCGCGGTGCGTGGTCTCGACCGTGATACGGGGCGGCCTGCCGTCGATGGTCAGCGCGCGGTCGACGAGGGCACGCATGGCGGTGCCCTCCGGTGTCGAGATCAGCGGGTACTTCGCCAGTTCCGCGACGCTCACGGCCTGCCCACCGTCCGGTCCGGAACCGGGTGGCAGCACGGCGAAGAACTGCTGGCCGGGCAGGCGCAGATGGTCCAGCCCCTCCAGGTCGACGGGGGACTCGGCAAGACCCAGCTCGCACTCCCCGGTACGGACCATCCGGGTCACCGCGTCGTCGTGTTCCGGGTCCGAGACCCGGACGTCGACCAGCGGGTGCTTCTCCCGGAACCGGCCGATCAGGTCGGCGAGCGGGTCGACCGCGAGCGTCGTCAGCGCGACGATGTCGAGCCGTCCGCCGGCCAGTTCCACCACACTCTCCACCGAGGCCCGTGCCGTGGCGAAGTCCCGGAGCACCTGCTGTGCCGGGCGGACCAGCGCCTCACCGGCCGCGGTGAGGCCGACGCCGCGGCCCAGCCGGTGGAACAGGGTGGCGCCGAGGTCCCGTTCCAGCGCCCGTATCGCCTGCGACAGGGAGGGCTGTGCGATCCGCAGACGGCGGCTGGCGTTGGTGAACCCCCCGCTGCGTACGACCGCGAGGAAGTACTCCAGTTGGCGACGTTCCATTGACGGATCCTATGGGTCCGGTCAAGAACTGGTCTTCCTCCGCCGGGCGTACCCGTTGTTCTCGCCGCTGTCGGGGCGGGATCGTTTTCCGCCATGAGGCGGGTTTCCGCCGGGAGGCAGCGTCGCCTTCACTTCTCAGTCTCCTTCCCTTCAGTCTCCTTCCCCTCAGTCTTCTTTCCCTTCCCCCCTTGGTCACCACTGCCCCGAAGGGATGCCTCCCCATGACGAGGTGCTGCGGCATCGACCACCACCAGGCCGGCTACACCGAGCGCCAGCGGATGGACCTCGACCGCGTGCTCGCCTTCAACCGCCGCCTGGCCGCGGCGATCGACGCGTGTACGGACATCTCAGCTGTCGTCGCCACCCTGGACCCCGATCCGCTGCGCTACATGTGGGTCGACGAGGGCGGCGGGCGGCTCACCGAGTATCTGGCCGCTGGGGAAAGGGAGTTGGGGGCCGCGGACCGGCTCGCGGGGCACCGCCGGGTGCCCGGGCGGGCGGTGTGCGGACAGCGCTCGGCGGCCCGGCCGGCCGTCGCGGCGGCGGACGACGGCCGGGTCCTGTACGTGTGGATCGAGTGGCAGGAGGACGTCGGGGAACGCGTGGTCGCGGCGCTGGCGGACGGCCCGGGCGCCGAGGCGCTCCCGGTCGTGCTGGACGACGAGCCGTCCGACTGCTTCCGCCCGTCCGCCGTCTTCGACGCGGAGGGCGCCGCCTGGGTCTGCTACGGGCGGGCGGACGCGGACGGCCGGGTGGACGTCTGGGCGCACCGCCACGACCCCGCCTCCGGGTGGGGCGCCGCGCGGCGGGTCGGCGGGACCGGTCACCCGTCGTTCAACCAGGAGGTCGTCGCGCACGCGGACGGCGGCGTCGAGGTGGTGTGGCAGGGCCCGCACGGGGCCGGCTTCGGCATCTGGTCCCGGCGATGGCACGGCGGGGTGTGGGGCGGGACCCGGCTGGTCAGCGAGGGGGCGGCGGGCAACGCGTGGGATCCGGCGGTGGCGGCGCTGCCGGACGGCGGCAGCGTGTACGCCTGGTCGGAGTACGTGGCCGGGTCGTACCGGGTCGTGGTGTGCACGGGGGACACCTCGGAGAGCTTGGGCCCGGTACGTCCGGTCAGCTCGGGCACCGACTACGCGCTGCACCCGAGCCTGGCGGTGACGGCGGACGGCGGGATCTGGTGCGCGTTCGACCTGATCGCGGTGCACGGGCACGGCGGTTCCGGCCCGACCCGGCTGCGGCCCGCGGCGGAACTTCCGGAAGCACCGCGGCTGGCCGGGATGCGGGACAGCGGCGATGCCGTACCGCCGGAACTGCTGCCGGAGGTGACGGCCTCACTGCGTGTCGTGCGGGTGACCGAAGACGGACTGCTGGAACCCGAGGGCATCCTGGCCGAGGGGCTGGACGTCGTACCGGGCGGGCTGCCCCGGCTGGCGGCGGACGCGTACGGCGGGCTGACGGTGGCGTACCGCACCCACCGGCGGCTGCCCCTCATGACGTACTACTGGGAGGCCGCCGCGCAGACACTCGGCCCCGACGGCTGGTCGAAGCCGGTCACCTTCGGCGGCAGCGACGGCACGCTGGAGGAGGTCGCCGTGGCACGCTCCGGCGACGGGGTCGTGCTGGCCTGGCAGACCGACGGCCGCCTGGAGCGCAGCCTGACCTGGACGGAGGGCTTCGGCGGCCGGGAGTGCCCGGTTCTGCTGGAGCACCTGGGGTCGGTGGTGTGGCACGGCATGCACGGGGTCGGCGCGATCGGCACCGCGACGCTGGCCGCCGACGGCCGGCCCGCGCGGGCCACCCGCCCCCTCGCGGTGGTGTCGAGCAGCGACCGCCGCGAGGCCCGTTCCTGGGCGGCCACCGCCTCCCCGCGCTACCGGACCGAGGTCGACGGCGACGAACTCACCCTCTACTGGGGAGACTTGCACCGGCACTCCTTGGTAAGCCGGTGCACCTCCGGTGACGAGCCGTCGCTGGAGGACTTCTACCGCTACGGCTGGGACGTCTGCGACTACGACTTCTGGGCGGTCACCGACCACTCCGAGAACAGCAGCGCCTACCAGTGGTGGTCGATCCAGAAGATCGCCGACCTGTTCCGGGTCGACGGCCGCTTCGTGCCGCTGTACGGCTTCGAGTGGACCGGCGACACCGGCCACCAGAACGTGATCTACGGCTCCGAGGAACGCGGAGCGCCGATCTACTCCTCGTTCGCGGCGGGGTCGCGGACACCGGACGAACTGTGGGCGAGTCTGCGGCGCCATCCGGCCTATCCGGCCCTCACCATCCCGCATCACCCCGGCTCGGCGATGATCCCCTACGACTGGGACTACCAGGACCCCGAGTTCCTGCGCCTGGTGGAGGTCTTCCAGGCGTGCCGCGGCAACTACGAGGGGCAGGGCTGCTTCCGGCAGTACTCGGACGGCACGCTGGACGGGACGTTCGTACTGGACGGGCTGCGCCGGGGACACCGCTTCGGGCTGATCGCCAGCTCGGACCACGGCAACGGCGCCAGCTACGTCGGCGCGTACGCCGGAGAGCTCACCCGGGAAGGCGTGTTCGACGCCCTCCAGGCGCGCCGGGTGTTCGGCGCCACCACCCGGGACGTCATCGTCGACGTACGGGTGGGCGGCGCCTTCATGGGCGGCGAGATCCGGCACACCGGGCCCGTCGACATCGAGGTCTACGCCCGCGGGTTCCGCGACCTGGCCCGGATCGAGCTGGTCCGCGGCGGCGAGACGATTCGGTCGCTGTCGCCCGACCTGGGACTGCCCGACGGCTGGGTCGAGCTGCCGCTGCGCGTGGAGTTCGGGGGCAGCGGCGTGACCACCGACTGGAGCGGGCGGCTGCGCATCGACGGCGGCAAGGTGGTGCGGACGCCGTACTGGGGCCCCGAGGTGACCATGGCCGACGAGGGCGAGGTGCGGTGGACGGCGTCCACCAAGTCCTTCGGGGAGCCGTACGGTTCCCAGCGCGGCGGGATCGAACTGACCCTGGTCGGCCCGCCGGAGGCCACGGTCGATCTGAAGACCGCGCAGGGCGGCACCACCGTCGCCCTGGGCAAGCTGCTGGCCGGGGCGGTCGAACTGCCGGGCGGGGACGGCGGACGGCTGTGCCTGGGCCGCGGCACCGGCGGGCTGACCTCGCTCGGCGGCACCGAGCGGCGACTGACGTGGACGGACGATCCCGGCGGCCCCGCGTTCTACTACGTACGTGTCATCCAGACCGACGGCGAGATGGCCTGGTCCTCTCCCGTCTGGGTCGACCCCGAGGAGCCGACGGGGCGTGAACCCTCAGCCGTTTCACCCTCCTGACAGGAGAACAGCTCCCATGCTCCTCTTCGACAGCTTCCGTGGCAGATTGCGTTCGATACGCGGTCGCGCCCTCGCCCTGACCCTCGCCCTCCTCCTGCCGCCGCTCCTCGCGGGCTGCGGCGGCGGCGACTCCGCTTCGTTCGGCTCCTCCGGGGGCGGATCGGACTCCGTCCGTCTCGTCCAGCAGCCCTGGGCGGACCTCGTCGTCGAGAACCGGATCGCCTCCGACATCCTCACCGAGCTCGGCTATTCCCCCTCCGTCCAGGACGTGTCGGTGCCGCTGGGCGCGCAGGCGCTGTCCACCGGCAAGGCGGACGCGTACCTCGGCAACTGGTGGCCCTCGCAGAAGCCCGTGTACGGCAAGCTGATCGACGACGGGTCGGTCGCGGTGACGGGCACGCTGCTCACCGGCACGCAGTACGCGCCGGGCATCCCGGGGGCGACGGCGAAGAAGCTGGGCATCACCTCCCTCGCGGACCTCGCCGCCCACGGCGATGCGTTCAAGCACGAGATCCTCGGCATCGAACCGGGTTCGCCCGGCAACCAGTACATCCTCGACGCGATCAAGAAGAACGCGTACGGGCTCGGCAAGTGGAAGCTGGTCCAGAGCAGCACCGAGGCCATGCTCGCCGAGGTCACCCGCCGGGTCGCCAAGGACGAGCCGGTCGTCTTCCTGGCCTGGCGGCCGCACTGGATGGTCGTCAAGTGGGACGTGACCTTCCTCGCCGACCCGCAGAAGGTCTGGCCGGGCGCCGGCCAGATCCGGGTGCTCACCCGCTCGGGCCTGAAGAAGGACGACCCGAACCTGGCCCGCTTCCTGTCCCAGATCACCATCGACCCGGCGACGGCTTCGGAATGGATCGACGCGTACGACAACAAGAAGCAGTCGGCCGAGAAGATCGCCTCGTCATGGATGGCCGACCATCCGGAGGTCGTCAAGAAGTGGCTGACCGGAGTCAAGACGGTGAGCGGCGAGGACGGCGCCGCCGCGGTGGTCGGGAGTTGATCCACATGAGCACAGGACTCCCCACCACCCGGGCCCCGCTCGCGGACGCTCTTCCCTCGGCGGCTCCTCCCGTGATGATCGAAGGCTCCGGCCTGAGCAAGGTGTACGGGCTTCCCGAGCGCCGGGGCGCGGCGCTGCTCGGCGGCGGGCGGGAGGCCGTCACCGCGGCCGGGGGAACGCTCGCCGTCCATGACGTCGCCTTCACCGTCGGCCGGGGCGAGCTGTTCGTCGTCATGGGCCTGTCCGGGTCCGGCAAGTCGACGCTGCTGCGGATGGTCAACCGGCTCGTGGAGCCGACGTCCGGGACGCTGCGGATCGACGGCGCCGACGTGACCGGCATGGACGCGGACGAGCTGCGGGAGTTGCGCAACCGCAGGATCAGCATGGTCTTCCAGCACTTCGCGCTGTTCCCGCACCGATCGGTCCGGGAGAACGCCGCGTACGGGCTCCGGATCCGGGGCGTCACGGCGAAGGAGCGGCTGGAACGGGCCGACGCGGCCCTGCACCAGGTGGGCCTCGGGTCCCACGGTGACGCACGTCCCGACGCCCTGTCCGGCGGTATGCGCCAACGGGTCGGCCTGGCCCGGGCCTTGGCGACCGACGCCGACATCCTGCTGATGGACGAGCCGTTCAGCGCGCTGGACCCGCTGATCAAGCGGAACATGCAGGATCTGCTGCTGGAGCTCCAGGCGGAGCACCGGCGCACCGTCGTCTTCGTCACCCACGACCTCAACGAGGCCATGCGGATCGGCAGCCGGATCATGGTGATGAAGGACGGTGTCGTCGTGCAGTGCGGCACCGGGCCGGAGATCGTCTCCGCGCCCGCGGACGACTATGTGAGCGACTTCGTGTCCGACGTCGACCGGTCCCGGGTGCTGACCGCCTCAGCGGTGATGCGGCCCGCGCTGCTCACCGCGCACGTCGGCGAGGCTCCCGCGGAGGTGCTGGAGCGGCTGGCGAACGCGGAGGCGATCGGCGTCTTCATCGTGGACGGCGACGGGCTGCTGCTCGGCGTGGCACGGGACCAGGACCTCGCCGACGCCCTGCGGGACGGCGAGCCGGATCTCACCGGGCGGGTGGGGGACGCGTACCACTCCGTACGGCCGGACCGGCCGCTGGCGGACTTCCTGCACCTCGCGGGCCAGGGCATCGTCCCGGTCGCGGTGGTGGACACCGCCGGGCGGCTGCTCGGCGTCGCACCCAAGGCGGCCATCCTGTCCGCTCTGGCCCAGCCGAGGAGGACCGGCCGTGCTCATGCCTAGGATCCCCGTCGGGGACTACGTCAACGACGGCATCCAGTTCCTCCTGCGCCACCTCGGCGGGGTGTTCGACGGGCTGTCGTCCGCCGTGACCTCCGTGGTGAACGCGGTGTACTGGCTACTGCACACGCCCTCTTCCGGGGTGCTGATCCCGGTCTTCGCCGTCATCGCGTGGCTCGCGACCCGGCGCTGGCAGCTCGTGGTCTTCACGATCCTGGCGTTTCTGCTCGTCGACTCCATGGGACTGTGGACCGCCGCGATGCAGAGCCTCACCATCGTGCTGATCTCCGGTACGGCGGCCGTGGCGATCGGCGTTCCGATCGGGGTGTGGGCGGCCACCAGCGACCGGGCCGCCGCGGCGGTGCGGCCGGTGCTGGACTTCATGCAGACGCTGCCGGTGTTCGTCTACCTCATCCCCTCCGTGTTCTTCTTCGGCATCGGCGTCGTGCCGGGCACCGTGTCGACGACGGTCTTCGCCCTGCCCCCCGCGGTCCGGCTGACCGCGCTCGGCATCCGGCAGGTCGACAGGGAGATCGTGGAGGCGGCACAGGCCTTCGGCTCACGACCCCGGCAGGTACTGAGTCAGGTCCAGCTGCCGCTCGCGATGCCGTCGATCATGGCAGGCGTCAACCAGGTGATCATGCTGGCGCTGTCCATGGTCGTCATCGCCGGAATGGTGGGCGCGGGCGGACTCGGCGAGATCGTGGTCCGCGGCGTGACCCAGCTCGACGTCGGTGCCGGATTCGAGGGCGGACTGGCGGTGGTCGCCCTGGCGATCTTCCTGGACCGGGTCACCGGCGGCCTCGGAACCCCAGGTTTCCGCATACCGAGGCTGCGCCGCCGCCCTGCCGCGGACCGCGCGGCCCCGGCGCCGGAAGGCGCGGCCCCGGCCACCCCTGCCGCAGGACTTGCGAAGGGCACGTCCTGACGCGCCACCTCGCCCCGGGTCTGCGGCATGATCCGCAGGGCAGGCCGTTCAGGTCGAAGCGGATGCTGATCGACGTAATCCGGTGGCGAGTGCGGACCCGGGGTTCCGTGGCGGGACCTCCCGCCCTGCTATGGGGCCTGGCAGACGGTCTACGGACTGTTCCGCCGCTGGCAGCGCCTGGGAGTGTGGGCGGGGCTGCTCACCAAGCTCCAGGCGCGAGCCAACGCGCAGCATGCCGCCGGGGGGCATGCCGGGACGGCCAGGCTCAGAAGGTACCGCCTTGGCCCAGGGGATCCCGCGAGTCGCGATGAGTCCTGCGGCGTCCGGCGGTCTTACTGTCGAACCCGTCACCGAGGAGGACTTCTGATGCGCAGCGTGACCTATTCGATGAGCGTCTCACTTGACGGCTACATCGTCGGGCCGGACGGCGGCTTCGACTGGACGGCGCCCGACGAGGAGGTCTTTCGCTTCTGGATCGACGAGATCCGAGAGGTCGGCGTCCACCTGTTGGGACGACGGCTGTACGAGACGATGCTGTACTGGGAGACCGCCGACCAGGATCCCTCGCTCGACGACTCCATGCTCGAGTGGGCCGCGCTCTGGAAGCCGCTCCCCAAGGTGGTGTTCTCCACCACGCTGTCCGCGGTGCAGGGCAATGCCCGCCTGGCCTCCGGCGGCCTGGCGGAGGAGATCGAGCGGTTGCGAGCCGAGCCGGGGGAGGGCGACATCGCGATCGGCGGCGCGACTCTCGCCGCCGAGGCGGCCGCGTCGGGTCTGATCGACGAGTACCGGGCCATGGTCTACCCGGTGCTGGTCGGCGGTGGCATTCCGTTCTTTCCCCAGCGCGAGCGCCGGGTGGATCTCGAACTCGTCGAGAACCGCACCTTCAGCTCGAGAGTCGTCTACCACCGCTACCGTGTGGCGCGCTAGGCCGTGTCTTACGCCCTTGAGCCACGAGACGATCTCGTGCGCGATGTCGCCGATGTTGTCGCCCGTGGTGACATCGTGCTCGCAACAGGCCCTAGGGGTGTCACGGCGGACTGCTTCGTCGCCCTCGCCCGTGTCGAGGACGGCTACTGAGATGGTGACCATCGGCGCGCTGACCGCCGCAGGGGACAGCGCTCCGCAGTTTCGGTTCCACATCGGCGCGGCCCTGCGGGTCGGACTGGACGCGGCGCAGGTGGTGGAGGCGCTGATCCAGCTGGTTCCCTTCGTGGGATTGCCGATCGAGGTGGAGCCCGGCGGGGATCGTATGGACGGGGCGAGGGCAAACCGCGGGAGGCCGACGGCGAGCACGGTGTCGAGGTGATCGAGTCCCTGAACGACGTGGCACCGGATCTCGGGCGGTACATCGTCGAGTTCACCTTCGGGGACGTCTACTCACGACCGGGGCTGGACCTGCGGCAGCGGCAACTCGTCACTCTGGGCGGACTGATCGCCTTCGGCGACACCGCACCCGTGCAGAGGGTGCACTTCAACGCCGCGCTCAGGATGGGACTCTCACCGAGGCAGGTGATCGAGACAGTCATCCAGGCCGTCCCGTACGCGGGGTTCCCCCGGGCCCTCAATGCCGTCGGCGTCGTGCGCGAGGTCTTCGAGGAGCACGGGATCGCCACCGCCTGACCATCATGTGCACACCGCGGGTGCTGGTTTTCGGTCCCGGGTTATTCAATTCCAGACGAAAAGGATGTCGCTCCTTACAGATGTAACCAGCACAGATCAAGAATGATGAGGAACGTGGGGCGCGATTCATCGCGTGGTGCTGCTGAGCACACCGCTCACGTTCAGGATCTCGTGGCACCCCTGCGCCCGCTGACCGGTCGCTGGGGTGCCCGGCTTCGAACAGGTCACTTCGGCGGTCACGGTGTCGTTCGCGGTGACCTTGATGGGGGTGACCCAGTGATAGTCCTGGTTGCGGAAGGTCTCCAGCGCGATCGTGGTGATCTTGCGGTCGCCGAACGAGATCGTCAGCAGCCCTTCGTCGCCCTGGAAGTTGGCGACAACGATGTCCGTGACTTCGAAGACGCTGTCCTCGGGCACCTTGTAGGTACCGGGCTTGGTCTCCCCGCTGGACGTCCGCACGTCGATGGTCTGCGAGCTCTGCTGGCCGCCGCCGGCCGAGGTGCCGTCGTCGCCCGATCCGGGCGCCCCGCCCGTCTCCGGGCCGCCGGGGGAGGCGTCCGGACCGCCGCCGGAACCGGTGCCCGGGCTCTGTCCGCCCTGCTCCCCGCCGGGCGTGGGGCGCGGCTGGACCGCTTCGTTGGCCGCTTCCTTGGCGGCGCTGCGCACCGCGGGCCGGACCAGCGTGAACCAGGCGAGCAACAGCGCGAGCAGCGCCGCGAGCACGATGAGCAGCCACTTCGGAAAGACCGGGATCTGGACGAACTCCGCGTCCAGCGGCGCCCGGACCTCGGTCTCGTCCCGTCGGATCTCCTGGTCACCGGATTCGGCGGTGTCCACGGTGAACGGCCACACCACGGGGGCGCCGAACCACGCCGGCTTGCCCGTGCGGACCCGCAGCCCGACCTCCGCCGACTCGCCGGGCTCCAGCTTCGGTTGCGCCGGGCTGAAGGCGAACCCCAGCTCCTCGCCCGCCTGGCCGGGGGTGAAGCCCACCTGTACCGGGGTGTTGCCCTGATTGCGGACCGCCAGCCGGTAGCGGCCGCGCAGCCAGCCGCGTCGGCGGCGCGGGGCCAGCTCGGTGTGCAGCTCGTGGAACTCCTCGACCTGCACGGTGGTTTCGAGGACCCGCACCGACTCGGGGTGCTCGGTCGGCAGGACCCGCACTCCGAGGGGCATCTCACCGGCCCGGATCTCCGGAGAGCGCGGTGGCTCGAGACGGAGCGTCACCGTTTCGGAGGTGCCGGGATAGAGCGAGACCCGCGGGGGATCCACGGTCGTCCAGGAGGCGCAGTCCCCGACGACCTTCAGGCTGTACGCCTCGACGATGTCGCTGTCGTTGCGGACGGTCAGACTGGTCGTGGCGGTGCTGCCAGGGGCCACCGTCACAGCCGGGATGTCGAGGCCGGGCGCACCGGGACCGGAAGAAGCTGCAGAAGGCGTCACGCCATCACGGTAGGACCGCGCCCGGGGGCGCCACGAGGAGCGCGAGGGCAACACCCGGGCAGTCGCGGTGCCCGGGAAGTCAAGGCCAACTCACGTGTCACGGTGAGTCGTTGGTGAGGCCCGCCGCCTCCCGCGCGCCGCCTTCCGGTGCCTGCCCCGCCTCGGCATCCTTCCCCCCGAACTCATGAAACAGGTACCCCCCATGTCCTGCGCAGAGGAGAACAGCCCTGCCATGTCAGCCGCCCCCTTAGGCGAGCCGGCCCCTGCCGGCTCCAGCAACCGGGCCTCTCGCTCCGGTCGCCCGGACCGGGTGACCGTGGCCGTCTACGCCGCCGATCCGATCCTGCGCGTCGGCGTCGTCCAGCAGTTGCGCCAGCGCCCCGAGATCGACCTGCTCGCCGACGCCGACGCGGAGCGGGCCGAGGTATCGCTGGTGGTCGTGGACCATGTCGACGACGACGTGGCCGCCCTGCTGCACCGGCTGCGGCACAACGCCGTCACCCGCACGGGCCTCGTGATCGGCACCCTCGGGTCCGGCGCGCTGCAACGCGTCATCGAGTGCGGCGTGGCGGCGGTGGTGCGGCGTGCCGAGGCCGACCAGGACCAACTCCTCCACGTGGTCCTGGCGATAGCCAACGGCGAGGGCGTGCTGCCCGGCGACCTGCTCGGCAAGCTGCTCACCCACGTGGCCAGCCTCCAGCGCTCGGCGCTCGACCCGCGGGGTCTGGCCCTGTCCACGCTGACCACCCGCGAGGCGGACATGCTGCGCCTGGTGTCGGAGGGCCTGGACACCGCGGAGATCGCCCGCAAGACCGCGTACTCCGAACGGACCGTCAAGAACGTGCTGCACGAGATCACCACGCGGCTGCAACTGCGCAACCGGGCCCACGCGGTCGGCTACGCGCTGCGCAACGGGCTGATCTGACGACGGCTGGGACGGCTGATCTGACGACGGCTGGGGACGGCTGCTCTGACGACGGCCAGGGACCCGGCACTGCCCGAAAGCGCACCGCGCGTTTCCCCCGGGTACGGCCCCGCCGCCCTGCCGCTGCGCACGCGGCTGTCGCAGGGTGGCGGGGGCACATCCAGATGCCGCACCACACTGCGAGGGGGACCGTGATGGGAACCGCTGGCCTCGGCGGGCGGTACCGCCTGGGCAGACTCGGCACGTCGTTGTTGCTGCTGCTCCCGCTGCTCGGGGTGACGGCGGCCTCCGGGCAGGGCAGCAGCGCCGAGCCCAGGCCGCGGGCGGCCGCCGCCGTGGACACTCGGGTGGCGTACGCCGGTACCGGGCACCGCAGTCTCGGCAAGGCCACGCCCGACCCCAACGACCCCTCCACCACACCGCTGTTCGGGGACGGTCCGGCCCACTTCGACGTCCAGCCGTCCGCCGTCGGCGACCAGATGGTCTTCGCGAGCCGTCGCGACGAGAAGAACCCGCAGATCTATCTGCGGGCCGCCGACGGTTCGGTACGCAAACTCACCAGCGGCATGGACGCGGCGCACCCCCAGCTGACCCCGGACGGCCAGTCCGTGCTGTTCGACTCCGCCGAGGCGAGCGGCCTGGGCGGCGGGACGCAGCGCGACCTGTGGCAGGTGCGCACCGACGGCACCGGCATGACGCAGCTCACCGACACCACCGCGAACGAGGAGGACCCGGCGGTCTCCCCGGACGGGCAGCGGATCGCGTACTCGAGCGACAGCGACGCGTCGGTCGGGCAGCAGATCTACGTACGGCCGTTGGCAGGCGGCACCGCCACCCGGATCACCGATCCCGAGAACGGCGCGGCCACCGAGCCCGCGTGGAACCCGGTGAACGACGACGTGAACCGGAACTGGATCGCGTACACCGCCACCACCACCGTCGACGGGCAGTCCCAGCCCCGGCTGCGGATCACGGACGGGACCAGCGACGAGCCGCTGTTCGCGGGCACGTACGCAACCTGGCGTGCCCACGGGGCGGCGTGGAAGCCCGACGGGGACGGGGTGGTGTTCCTGAGCCCCGAGATCACCTGTACCTGTGCGGGCAACTATGACCATGTGTTCAGTTCGCCCCCGCACTCCGACGAGGAACCCCAGCTGGAGATCAATGAGGACCGGGAGGTCCTCTCGCCCACCTGGCTCGGCCCGATCGACGGCGGCGGCGTGGTGGTGGATCGCACCACGGCGGCAGACCCAGCTCCTGGAGCCCCTGACGATGGGCTCTCCGGCGCGCACGTGGTGACGCTGCAGGACGCCCGGATGGACGGATCCGACCCACGCGACCTGGGCCTGACGATCCTCAACGAGGACCCGGAGGCCGACACCAACACCGATCCCGCCAAGGACCCGCTGTTCCAGCCCAGGGACGCGTACGACCCGTGGACCGAGCGGCAGAACTACACGCCGGACGGCCGCCGGATCGTGGTGACCCGCTTCGAGAACAACGATGACGGCCGACGGATCGAGCGGATCTGGATGGTGGACGCCGACGGCTCCAACGCGGCGCCCATGCCGCTCGCGGGACGCGCCGCGACGGACTGGGACACCGACCCGACGTTCTCCCCGGACGGCAAGTACCTCGCCTTCACCCGGACTTCGCCGGGTGGCGTCGGCGAGGCCGCGGGACCCAGCCGCATCCTCATCGCGGACGCGGCCACCGGCGCGATCACCGGCGAGATCACCCCGCCGGCCGGGCAGCTCCAGGGCCAGGATGCCCAGCCCACCTGGTCCTCCGACGGCACCACCCTGGCCTTCACCCGCAACATGGAGATCGACGGGGGCGGCGGCAACAAGCACATCTGGACCGTGCCCGTGAACAACCTGACCCGGCAGCGCGACCTGAGCGCCACGAACTGCCCGGGCAGCTGCGCGGTCATCGACGACAGCCCGGCGTTCTCCCCGGACGGACTCAACATCGCCTTCAACCGCAAGAGCGGTGGCGGCCGGATCGACGAAGGCGGCGGCCTCCTCCTGACGTCCCTGTCGGGCGACGACTGCCAGGTGCTGCTGCCCGCCTCCCTCCTCGATCTCCCCGGCGCCTGCGGCCGGGAGCTGCCGGAGACCTCGGACACCGGCCCGTTCCAGCCGCGGGACGCGGCCTGGACGGCCGACGGCCAGGGCCTGGTGTTCAGCTCCCGCGCCGCCCTCGCGGTCAACAGCCCCGAGAAACTGCAGCTCCTGGACGTCGAGTCCGGCGACCTCACCCCGCTCACCAGCGATCTCCCGGGCCGGCAGAAGGAGCCGAGCGTCCAGCAGTCCGTGGACCTCGCCGTCCAGGCGCCCGGCACCGCCCCGGAGGTCACCGTCGGCGACTCCACCACGGTCCAGGTCGACGTCGTGAACAACGGCCCCGCCGCCTCACCCGGCACCCGGCTGACCGTCGCTCCGCCGCCCGGCGTGCGGATCACCGGCCTGACCTGGCCCGGGGGCACCTGCGATGCCGCATCCCTCCAGTGCGACGTCGGCGTGGTGCAGCCCGGCGACACCGTTCCGGTGACCGTCACCCTCACCGGGGTCACTCCCGGCGACGCGCCGGTCGACTGGTCGGTCACCGGCACCGTCCTGGACCCGCGGCCCAGCGACAACGCCGGCCGGACCGTGGTGCCGGTGCGCGAGGCCACCGAGCCTCCGCCGCCGACGACCCCGCCGCCCCCGACGACCGCGCCCCCGACTACCCCGCCGCCACCGACCACCGCGCCCCCGACGACCCCTCCGCCGCCCACCACCGAGCCGCCGACGACCCCGCCGCCCACCGTGCCCCCGGAGGAGCCGGAGGCCGGGCCAGGGGTGCGCGTCACGGCCCAGCCGAACCCCGGCTACGTCGGCGGGCGCGTCGTGGTGACGTACACCGTGCGCAACGGCCGTAACGCGCTGGCGACCGGGCTGCGGCTGCGCGTAGGCCTGCCCAAGGGCATCCCGAACAACGGGCCGCCGGCGGGCTGCGACCGCTCCTGGGTGTGCGCGCTGCCGGACCTGGACCCGGGCGCGAGCACCGTCGTACGGGTCGTCCTCAGCCCGAAGAAGGCGATGACCGGCCGAGTCACCGGCAACCTCACCACCACCGGGACGGACGCCGACAAGAGCGACAACACCGCCCGGCAGCGGCTGCGCATCCTCCAGCCGCGGATCGTCGCGGTGCCGGAGATCGGCAAGCCCGGCTTCGTCACCTCGGTGCGGGGCACGGACTTCCCGCCGGGAGCGCCGGTGCGGTTCACCTGGAAGCCGGGGATCACCGCGGCGGCGGCGCCGACCGTGCCGGAGCCGGACGGCACGTTCATCGGCCAGCTGCTCATCCTCGCCAAGGACCAGACCGGACCGCGCGTCATCACCGCCAGGGGCCCCGGGTTCTCCCCGGTGACGACCGACTTCCTGGTGGTCAGCGGCACCGTGCAGCCGCCCGACGAGATGGTCCGCCGATGATCCACGAGGTCGACGAGGGGCTGCGCCGTCTGCTCGGCGAGTCCGGCCTGGAGGCATCGGGCGTCGAGGTGGTCTTCGACGCCCCCACCCGGGACTGGGCGGCGCGCCGCAGCGCCCCGACGGTCTGCGTCTTCCTGTACGACATCCGCGAGGACGCCACCCGGCGCGGCAGCGGCGCCGGTGAGGTGTACGACGGGGACGGGCACCTGGTGGCCCGGCGCACCCCGCCTCGCTGGTTCGAGCTGACGTACCTGGTCACGGCGTGGGCGAGCCGCCCGCAGGACGAACACCGGCTGCTCTCGCAGGTGCTCGCCTGTCTGGTCGCCACCGACACGCTGCCCGCGCGGCTGCTCACCGGCACGCTCGCCGACCTCGGCCTGACCGTGGGACTGGACGCCGCCGGGGCCGGGTCCGACGCACCGGCCGCCTCCGATGTGTGGTCGGCGCTCGGCGGGGAGCTGAAGGCGTCGCTCGGGGTGCGGGTGCGGGCACCGCTCGCCGGGACGACCGCGGCCGTCGCACCGCCGGTCACCGAAGGGCTCGTGGTGCGCTCCGCCGCTGGGCGCGAGGGCGGGGAAGCGGCGTCGGGGCGTCGGCTGCGCTACGCGGAGACGAGCGATCCCGGCACGGACGGCTTCGCCGGTCCGCGCGAGCGGGGGGTGGCCCCGGCCCGGCGCCGCCATAGGGGGGACCGCCAGCCGTGACGCACACCGCTGAACCCGTCGGCACCGCCGGACCGGCCGCCGGTGCCGCCTCCCGGCCTGCGGCCGACGCCGCTGCTGGAGCCGGCGCCGAACCTGCGGCCGATGCCACCGCCGGAGCCGACGCCCAGCCCACCACTCGGCCCGACGCCGACGCCGAAGCCGTCGCCGACGTAGAGCACCTGTGGACGCGACTGCGCGCGGTCGAGGAACGGGTGCGGCACGCGGTGGCGGTCCGGCGTGCCGCCGATCCCGATCCCGACGACCCGTACCGGGGGCAGTACCTCACGCCCGAGGCGGCGGCCCGCATCCTGGATGAGCCGGGCGGTCTCGACGTACCCGCCCACGAGCCCTGGCACCCGCCGGCCGGTTCCGTCCTCGACGGACTCGCCCGGCGGTTCGGCCTGTCCTCGCTGGACATGGACCTGCTCCTGGTCGCGGTGGCACCCGACCTGGACGCGCGGTTCGAAAAGCTCTACGGCTATCTCAACGACGACCTGACGCGCCGTCGGCCCACGGTCGGGCTCGCCCTGGAGCTGTGCGGGCTCGCCGACGCGGCATCCGCCCGGTTCCGGCTCGCCCCCGGAGCGCCGCTGGTCGCGGGTGGTCTGGTGGAGGTCACCGAGCCGGAACGGCCGCCGCTGTCCCGGGCGTTGGTGGTTCCCGACCGGGTCACCGGGCATCTGCTGGGCAGCGCGCGGCCCGACGCCCGGCTCGCCGGAGTGCTCGGCGAGGCCCGCGAGGACCCGACCGCCGAGGCGGCGGAGGTCCACCGGACGGCGGCCGCGGCCGGGACCGGCGTCGGCCTCGTCCATCTGCGCAGCCGGGGCGGTGACGCCGAGGGGCTGGCCGCCGCGGCTCTGCGCGCGGCCGGGCTGCGCCCGCTCGTCCTGGACGCGGTCGCGCTCGCCCGGCGTTCCGGCGACGTACCGGAGCTCGCCCGGGTGGCCGCCCGCGAAGCCCGTCTGACCGGTGCCGGGGTCGTCCTCGGCCCCTTGGAAGCGCTGCCCGCGGAGCCCGCCGAACGGGCCCGAACACTGAGGACGTTGTGCGCGGCGCTGCAGGGGATCCCGCTGTTCACGCACGGCACCGTCGGCTGGGACCCGGCGTGGGCGGCTGACACCCCCGTCGTCCTGACCGTGTCGGCGCCTTCGCCCGAGCGGCAGGCGGCGCGCTGGAGGTACGCCCTGGACCGGGCCGCCGGAGCCGTTGGGGCCGCAGGTGTCGCTGGAGCCGCCGGCGCCGCCGGTGACGGCTCCGTGACCGGCGGCGACGCGGGGCACGGTTCCATGATCGGCGACGCCGGGCCGCTCGCCCGGGCGGTCGCCGCGCACCGCCTGGACTCCGGGCAGTTGCGCCGCGCCGCCGACGTGGCGGTGCGTACGGCCGCCCTCGCGGGCCGACCGGTGAGCCCCGACGACCTGCGCACCGCCGTACGTGCCCAGAACGGCGCGGGGCTCGACCGGCTCGCCCGCCGGGTGGAGCCGGGAGTCGGCTGGGACGATCTGGTGCTCCCGCCGCCCACCCACCGGCAGCTGCGCGAACTGGCGCTGCGGGCCCGCCACCGCGAGCAGGTGCTCGGGCGGTGGGGGATGCGGCCCGGCGGCGGCCGGGGGCGCGGCGTGATCGCGCTGTTCGCCGGCGAGTCGGGCACCGGCAAGACCATGTCCGCCGAGGTCGTCGCGGCGGACCTGGGCATGGACCTGTATGTGGTGGACCTGTCCACAGTTGTGGACAAGTACGTGGGGGAGACGGAGAAGAACCTGGAACGGATCTTCACCGAGGCGTCGGCGGTCAACGCGGTGCTGCTCTTCGACGAGGCCGACGCGATCTTCGGCAAGCGCTCCGACGTGAAGGACGCGCACGACCGGCACGCCAACATCGAGTCGGCGTACCTGCTCCAGCGCATGGAGTCGTTCGACGGGATCGCGGTACTGACCACCAACCTGCGGGCCAACCTGGACGAGGCGTTCACGCGCCGCCTGGATGTGGTGGCGGACTTCCCGGTGCCCGACGCCGGGCAGCGCCTCGCCCTGTGGGATCGGTGCCTGGGCGACCGGCTGCCCCGGGCCGGCGACCTGGACCTCGCCTTCTGCGCGGACCGCTTCGAACTGGCCGGCGGCTCGATCCGGGCCTGCGCGGTGACGGCGGCCTACCTCGCGGCGGAGTCCGGCGAGCCGCTCACCATGCGGCAGGTGGTGACGGCGGTCGCGCAGGAGTACCGCAAGCTCGGACGGCTGGTGCTGGAGAGCGAGTTCGGGCCGTATCTGGCGGAGGCCACCGGTGCTTGAGGGGCGGGCCGCGTGGCGTGACGTGACTACGTATACTCCCGCTACTCCCGCGGGCCGACCAGTTCCTCGTACAGCTTCCGCTTCTGGGCGGTGTCCTTGGCTGCCTCCAGCTTGCCCACCCAGTCCTTCTTGATGGTCTGGAGGAAGTCGTGCCAGTCCTCCCCGCCCATCTCCCCCAGTTTCACCCTCGTGGCACCGATCTTGTCCTGCTTGTGGCCGTGCAGCACGGACTCGGGGTTGGCGGTCGCCTCCGTGGACCTGATGCCGTGGTGATAGCCGACCGGGCTGCGGGCGTCGGGCTCCACCGTCTCGAGGCCGACCAGCAGGCCGCCGTCCGTGTCACCGGTCGGCGCGGTGAACACCAGGAGCATGTGGCCGTAGGAGCCGTTCGGCAGGACAACGTCGCCGTTCCAGTCCTTGGTTCCGAAGCCGCCGCCCGAGAAGTTGACCGCCAGCAGGTCCGGGTTGGTCATGCCGGGGGTGTATTCCGAGAGCTTGTTCTTCACGGCCGCCCCGACGCCGCCCTCCTCCTTGAACCTGCCACTGCCGGGCTCACCGTCCTTGTTCTTGCGGACGGAGGAGCGGTGCGTGGCGTAGTCGCGCTTCAGCGTGTGCTCGTGCGGGGTGCCTTCCTCGGTGACGCCGAGGAAGTCGAGCAGCTGATGGGTGCTCTCCCCCTCGCGGAGGGCGGGGATGCGGATGTTGACGCGTCCGCCGTGGGCGAGCGCCCGGATGACGTCGCCTTCCTTGTAGTCGACGTAGTCGCCGTCCTTGCCCGCGACTTGGAGACCGTGCCGCAGGATGAGCAGGACGTTGGTGAGGATGTTCCGGGCGAAGGCGTCCCGCCCTTTCATCTCCTTTGTCGCGTGTTCGCCGGCGGACTCGTGCTTCTGCTCCTCGCGCAGGCCGTCCGGGAACAGGGTGTCGACGGCCGTTTCCCGGATCTGCGCGTCCCGTTCGTTCTCCAGCGTCTCCCGTTCCGGATCGTCGGGCTCCAGCTGGTTGGTCCGCATGAATCGGCCCAGGGTGTAGGCCGGATTGATCGGCGTGGAGGCTCCCTCGACCGGCGCCTGTGTCTGGAAGGCGAGGGTCGCGGCGAGGATACGCCGTCCCGGGCTGAGCTTCAGCCAGGTCGAGTAGTCGGCACGCTCCCGCTCCGCGGCCTCGGCCTGCGCGTCCTTCCCGCCCTTGCCCTTGCCGCTCGCGCTCTTGCCCGCGGCGGCCATCTTGCCCTTGCCCGCGGCGATCAGCCTGCCCTCTGCCAGGGTGCCGATGCCCACTTTGTTCAGCCAGCCCGGCCTCTTCGCCGAAAGGATCTCGATGTCCCTGAGTTCGTCCGGCTGGAAGGCCTCCCCGAGGACAAGCCGCCGTTCCAGGACCCACTGCAACCGGGTATTCTCCGGCAGCCAGTCCTCCGGCCACTTCTTGTGCGGCTCCCAGAAGTTGAACTTCCGTTTCTTCTGGAGCGTGTGAGCCTCGATCGACGCGCTGAGCCGGACCATCACCGCGTCGGGGTCCTGGGAGGCCAGCAGTTCAGCCTCGTCGGCCGGCGGCGTGCTCTCCCTCGCGGGGGCGTCCGCTTCCATCTGGCTTTCCCCGGCCCGCTGGACGATCTCCGTCGTCGCCTGGTTGCCGGCCGCGGTCTGGAGCGCCGCCACCTCGTACTCCGCCGCCTCCTCGGTCACCCGCTGTACCGCCGCACCGGCGGCCGGTGTCCGCAGGCCGGGGCCGACGTCGTGATGCGTGGGCGCCGGACCGGACATGACACTCCTGGCATTGGCTTCCGCCGCCCGCTCGAAGCGGTCGGACGGGTCGGAGATCTTCAGGCCTGATCCGTTGTCGGTTCCCGCCACCGCGCCCTGGCGCTGCTGGATCACATGCGTCAACTCATGTGCCAGCGTGTGCTTGTCCCCGCCGCCCTCGCCGATGACCACATGGCTGCCGGAGGTGTACGCCCGTGCCCCGACCTCCGCCGCCGAGCGCCGTGCCTCGGTGTCCGCGTGCACCCGGACGTCGGAGAAGTCCGTGCCGAGCCGAGCCTCCATCTCGGCGCGCAGCGGCCCGTCCAGCGGCCGACCGGTCGAGCGCAGCACGCCGTGCACCGCCGACCGCTGCACCGGCTGTTCGTCCGCGCGGGTGCCGTCCCGCTGCTCTTCGAGCATCCGCGCCACCGCCGTGTTTCCGACGGTGCGTTGTAAGGCCGCTGCCGCCTGCGGGGACATGTGCCCGACGGCAGGTGGCACTCCCGCACCGGCCTGCCGCGGCGGGTTCGGCACGTGACGTGGACCAGCGCCCTTCTCCGGCTGTTCCTTCGCATACATGGCGGGACCTTCCTCGCGCCTCGGTCCGCTCGATGCGCGGCCTGGACGTCCGCACTCGCTGCTTCCTCGTCGGCGCACGCCTGCTGTGCCCTCCAGTCGACCGCGTGGGCCAACGGGTGTCCAGGTCCGCACGGGCAGTGCGAGGGCAAGGGCGAGCCACGCCCGCATGGTCGGCCCGGGGGCTCGGAAGGCAGCAGTCCTGCACCCGGCCAGGTCCGCAGGTCCCTGTCGTCCTGCCGGACCCGCCGCGCGGACTCGCCCTGGACACAGGTGACCCGTAAGGAAGCGAAGGAGTGAGTGGGCACTGGCCCGTGCTCCGTGGCCTCGTACATGCGTCGATCCACCCGAATGGTCATCCAGTAGCCGACCGGAACCCCGTCCGGGGTTCTCGGTAACAGGCCCAGGCGGCGAGGCGGGCAGTGCGAGCATCAGGCTGACACCAGATCAGCCTGGAGCGAGGCCCGGCTGACGGCCGGGCCCTGGCCGCCCGGGATCGTGAGCGGCTCGGGTCAGCGCGGCTCTGCCTGGGGAATCCAGCCGAGCGCGCCGACCTGACCGCGGCCTGCCTCGCGGCGGAGTCCGGCGAGCCGCTCACCACGCGGCAGGTGGTGACGGCGGTCGCGCAGGAGTACCGCAAGCTCGGGCGGCTGGTCCTGGAGGGCGAGTTCGGGGCGCACTTGGGGGGAGGCCACTGGCGCTCGAGGGGCGGGCCGCGTGGCCCGCCCCCGTCGGAAACGCGCGCCGGGCATTGCCCGTTTGGCCACGCTTGTCTGCCCTCTGGTGGTCTGGCGCCGCGATCGTCCACCGCGTATCCAGGAAGGGTTGCTGTTCCTGCGTGGGAAAGGCTCCTCTTCGTGCACGCCCGAGACAACGACAGAACCCCACGGACCGAACGCGGCCGTACTCCGGACCGCACCCCCGCGGGGGGCGGGACACCGCTGCGGGGTCTCATGGCGCTGCAGGCCGGGGCCGGGAACGCCGTCGTCGTCCAGATGCTCCGCCAAGCCGGCCACCCCTGGGCCCAGGAACAGCACCAGCACAGCTCCGGCTGCGGCCACCACCAGACCGAACCGGCCAAGCAGCCGGCCGTACAGCGGCGCTCCGCCGTCCACGACGTGCTCCGCACCCCCGGCCGCGCGCTGGACGACGCCACCCGCACGGACATGGAAGGCCGGCTCGGCGCCGACTTCTCCGACGTCCGCATCCACAACGACAGCGCCGCCAAAGCCTCCGCCGCCGAAGTCGGCGCCCGCGCCTATACCAGCGGCAGCCACATCGTCATCGGCGACGGCGGAGCAGACAGACACACCCTCGCCCACGAACTCACCCACGTGATCCAGCAGCGCCGTGGTCCGGTCGCGGGAACGCCCACCGCCGACGGGCTCAGCGTCAGCGATCCGTCGGACGCCTTCGAGAGGGAGGCCGAGGCCCAGGCGACGCGCGCGCTCGCCGGCCCGTCGCCGAAGCGGACTGCTCCCGGCGAGCCCGCTCGCCAGGACACCGCTCATGGCCAGGTGCAGCGCGTGCCCGCTCCCACGGACCTCACCGTCCAGCGCCTCACCATTGAGGACGCGCCTTCGTCGTGGCAAGGCCAAGCGGTGCGGCGCTCGGGCGAGGGAGCCGACGGAGTCTTCTTCGTGGGCCCGCCGGGGGCGGAGGTCGTGGTCAAACCACTGGAGGCCACGGGCAATGTGGAATACGCCCATCGGTTTCTGGAGCACATGAATATCCGGGCGCCCCGGATCGTCCGCCATGCGGTCACCACACCTGAGGGACAGGCGATCCATGACCTCCTGATGAAGAACCAGGCAGTTGGCCGGAACCCGGAAGAGATTCCGAGTCAGCTGGGCAGGGCTCAGGCATTCCTTGTCATGGAGGCAGCCCCGGGGGCCACGCTGCAAGCCATGGACCCCAATGCGGCACTGCAATTCCTGGGCGACCAGGCAACCTTGCGTCAAACCGGCCGCACGATGGTCACCGATGCCTTCCTCGGCAACGACGACCGGGTGATAGGCAGGGTCAACCTCGGGAATTTCCTCTACCAGGCAGCGACAACCATCGTGCCGACGGCACAGCTCACTGCGATCGACAACGACTCCAGGTTCACGGCCCCGCAGGTCGTTCCCACCCGGGCGGGCGGCAAGCAGCTGGACCAAAGGCTTGTGTTAAAGATCAACTACCTCCAGATGCTTCGCACTCCCGCCCGCGACAACATTTTCATCACCAGGTTCCTCCAGAGGTTCCGTCAGGCCCACCGCAACAGCCCGGAGGTCACTGGGATTCTGGACGACGATGCGCAGTCGGGCCCGATCAAGGACCGGATAGGAGAAGGGATCACATCCGCGTTCGCCGATCTCGCGAAGGTCTTCACCGACCACGTCCTTCTGCTGCGTGCCATCGGTTCGGGCTACGACGAGGCGAGTGCCGAGGACCGGTCCGTCTCCGGAGCCAAAGCCAGCGCGAAGTACGTCGCGGACACCCAGAAAGGCCTGACTCATGATGAGGCGGTCGACGAGCTGATCGGCTATGTGGAGCGACGCATCGCCAAGGACAAGCTGCCCACTGGCCTCAAGTGGATGGGCCAGCTGGTCGCCTGATCTTTCGAGATGGCGACTGTGTTCAGAGGCGTAGCCGCTGGAATAGCGGAGTCCTGCATTGCAACGTGTGGCAGCAGTGAGCCTCCGCCAACTTGAAGGCGCAGGTCAAAGGGCTGGTGTGACCGGCTCTGGGGGTGCTCACGCTGGTCGTCGGCGGCAGTCTGCGCAGTAGATCGTCCGTCAGCGGCTGACTTCGAGGTTTGTCAGAACAAGCAGGGCGCGCAGGAGGTGGGTGGCGCGAGCGGGATCGGTGCGGAGCTTGGTGAGGATCCGCCAGTTCTTGAGGTGGGCGAAGCCGTGCTCGACCGGTGCGCGGCCGACGGCGATGACGCGGTTGGCGGTTTTCTGGCCGGGGGTGAGCTTGTGGGTGCGGCTGGGGTGGAAGCCGGTGACGATCACGGGATCGCGTACGTCGCTGTCCAGGCAGCTCGGGGTCCAGCATGCACCGGATCCTAGAAGGCCGCCCGGTCACGGTGACCAAGATCATTACGATCTCGTAGGACACGGTCTGATACCGCAACGGTCTTTGGCGCGACTGGTTGCCAGCTATTCGCCGGCCTGGGCATGGATGGGGATTTTGGTGATGTCAGGGCGTAACGGGGAGGCTAGGGCCCTTCTGATGGATCTCCGCAGCGTCGCGACGCCCGGCACGCACGCTCGCCGCACGGTGCGGAGGGCCAGGTGGCTCCGCCACATGACCCTCCGCTCCGCACGCCGATCGCACGCACCGAACGCCGCTCCTTCTCCTGCGGAGATCCATCAGAAGGGCCCTAGCGAGGTGCCGCGAGTACGTCCCGGAGTACGTTCTCGAGCGTGACGCGGGCCAGCTCGTGTCTCAGGGTCTCCTCGATGCCCTCGTAGATGCCCTGCATTGCCGGCTGGATGCCGTGACCCACCACGCATCCCTGGTCCGGGGTGGTGCGGTGCATCGCGAACAGCGGGCCGGGTTCCACTGCCTCGTACACGTCGAGCAGGGTCATCGACTCCAGCTCGCGTGCCAGCGACCAGCCCGCGCCCACGCCCCGCCGGGACTCCACGAGCCCGGCCCTGCGCAGCTCGCCGAGCAGCCGTCTGATCACCACTGGGTTGGTGTTCGCGCTGGTCGCGATCTGCTCGGAGGTGGCGACCTCATGGCCCTGGCGCTGGTAGAGGCCGATCCAGGCCAGCGCGTGGGCGGCGATGGTCAGCCTGCTGTTGGCGCTCATGGACTCATCCTCTCGGCCGCAACGCTTCATGTTACGACAGTGCCGTCGTAACAGTGAAGGTTGCAACAGTGCGTCGTAACAATTAGCGTTACGACTGCCAGGAAGGGTCAATCAACGAGGTGAGAAGAATGAGCAAGCCACTCATGGGCAAGGTCGCCCTGGTCACCGGGGGGTCGCGCGGACTGGGAGCCGCGACCGTACGGCTGCTGGCCGAGCAGGGCGCCGACGTCGCCTTCACCTACGTCAGCTCCGAGAAGCAGGCGCAGGCCGTCGTCGACGAGGTGCACGGCAAGGGAGCCAAGGCCGTCGCCTTCCAGTCCGACCAGGCAGACACGAGCCGGGCGCCGGCGCTGATCGACGACGTGGTCGCGCGCTTCGGCGGCCTGGACATTCTCGTCAACAACGCGGCGATCTCCGTGGCTGGCACGGTGGACGACCCGGACGCCGACACCGCCGCACTGGACCGGATGCACGCCACCAACTACCTCGGCGTGATCGCCGTCATCCGGGCCGCCTCCCGAGTGCTGCGCACGGGCGGCCGCATCATCACGGTGAGTTCCGGACTGGGCTCCCGGGTCGGTGTGCCGGGAGCTGCCGACTACTCGGCGACCAAGTCAGGGATTGAGAGGTACACCATGGGCGTCGCACGCGACCTCGGGCCCCGGAACATCACGGCCAACGTCGTGGAGGCCGGACTGATGGAGGGCGGCATGCAACCGCCGGACCCCGAGACCCTCAAGGCCCTGGTCAGCTCGCTGTCCCTGCAACGCATGGGGCACCCCGACGAAATCGCCGCGGCGATCGCCTTCCTGGCGAGCCCCGCCGCGTCGTACGTCACGGGCGCGGTGCTGGACGCCCACGGCGGCTACAACGCCTGAACCCGAACCCCTGCCGCGCGCCCCGAAGGACATCGCGCCTTCGGGGCGCGCACCGCCGACGACCCGCGACAAGGCGTACGACTCGAAGGCTGTGCGCGGTGAGCTGCGACGCCGCTGCATCCAGGCGGTGATCTCCCGCAAGGGCTCCCCGAACATCAAGGGCCTGGGCAAGCTCCGCTAGTACCTGGGCAAGCTCCGCTAGTAGCCGAGCAGACCTTCGCCCTGCTCCACCGGTTCAAACGCCTCGCGGGTGTTGAGGCTCTTTGAAAATGGCTCTGGCCGTAGTTCCGTGAACAGTTGGTCGTGGGTGCTGCAAGACTGCTGTCGGCCGTCACATCGTGGCCGCCGCGTGCTGGCTGACTGTCCCTGTGACCGAACTGATGTGCATACCGGATGCCGAGGACGGCTGGGAGCCCGCGACGACAGCGGTCCGGACGCCGACCCGGCGGTGATCACTGGCTACAAGGCAGCCCGGAACCGGCCCCTGACCCGCGGTCAGAAGCTGTCCAACAAGGCACTGGCCGCGGTCCGCGCCCCGGTCGAGCACGGCTTCGCCCATCTGAAGAACTGGAGGGTCCTGGGCAAGGTCCGCACGGATCCGAGGTGGGCGACCGCGCTGGTGCGGGCCCTGCTGGTGCTGACAAAC
This sequence comes from Streptomyces sp. NPDC002838, assembly GCF_040295365.1. NCBI lineage: Bacteria > Bacillati > Actinomycetota > Actinomycetes > Kitasatosporales > Streptomycetaceae > Streptomyces > Streptomyces sp. NPDC002838. The sequence goes on from NZ_JBEOVF010000029.1 coordinate 64,096, forward strand.
CAGGAAGTCGCCCGCTGATGACCGGTGATCTTGTCGATGGACTACCGCCCCGGACCTGGCCGAGCTTCCCGACGCCTACGCACACCAGACCATCTGACGTGCACTTTTCACGATGCACACTGCTCAGTGGACCGCGCGGGCGAACGGGCCGTCCAGGCCCGCGCGGGCAGTGCACGGGCAAGGTCGGGTGCCCCCCGGACGGTCAGCGCGGGAAGTACGGAAAGGCAGCGGTCCTGCCCCCGTCCAGGCCCCCCGGTCCCTGTCGCCGCGGCGGACCCGCCGCCCAGACTCGCCCTGGACACAGGTGACTGACCCGCAAGGACGCGAAGGAGCGAGCATGCCGACGTACCTCACCCCGGGCGTGTACGTGGAGGAGGTGCAGTCCGGTGCCCGACCGATCGAAGGGGTCGGCACCGCCGTCGCCGCGTTCGTCGGGTTCGCCGAGACCGGCCCGTTCCACGCGCCGACGCTGGTCACCAGCTGGGACCAGTACACCCAGCACTTCGGTGGCTTCACCGAGGGCACCTACCTGGCCCACGCGGTCTACGGGTACTTCGCCAACGGCGGCGGCTCCGCGTACGTGGTGCGGATCGGCGGGTCCGCCGAGAACGCCTCCGCCCCGGCGTCCGGCGGCGACAGGCGGCGGGGGACCAAGGCCGCGGAGCCGGTGGAGCTCGGTGGCTTCCTGGTCGGGGCCCGGCCGGGCGTGTCCGGGGTGTCGGTGGAGATCGCCGACGTGGAGGGCGAGAACCCGCCGGAGGACCGCTTCAAGGTCCTGGTCCGCCAGGGCGACCAGGTGGTGGAGACGTATGACGCCTCCACCCGTAAGAACGTCAAGGGGTACCTGGTCAACCAGGCCCGCGCCTCGAAGCTGATCGAGGTCACCGAGCAGCGGGGCGCCACCCAGAGCAGGCCCGCCGGCCAGACCGTGGCGGTCCCCGACGCTCCGGCCGCACCCGGCGCGCCCGGTTCCGGCGAGGTGTCCCGCCTCGACCCCGCCGAGTACGTCGGCGACTCCGCAGCCCGTACCGGGTTCGGCGGTCTGGAGACCATCGACGAGATCACCATGGTCGCGGTGCCGGACCTGATGAGCGCCTACCAGCGCGGCGACATCGACGCCGAGGGCGTACGCACCGTGCAGCTCGCCGTGATCTCGCACTGCGAGCAGATGGGCGACCGGGTGGCCGTCCTGGACACCCCGCCCGGGCTCTCCGCCCAGCAGGTGCGCACCTGGCGCAACGACGAGGCGGGCTACGACTCCCGGTACGCCAGCCTCTACTACCCGTGGGTGCGGGTCTTCGACCCGGCCGTCGGACGCAACACCACCGTCCCGCCGAGCGGTCACATCGCCGGTGTCTGGGCGCGCAGCGACGCCGAGCGCGGCGTGCACAAGGCGCCCGCCAACGAAGTGATCCGCGGCGCGGTGGACCTGGAGCTCCGGCTCAGCAAGGGCGAGCAGGACCTGCTGAACCCGATCGGCGTGAACTGCGTACGGGCCTTCCCCGGCCGGGGCATCCGGGTGTGGGGCGCCCGCACCCTCTCCTCCGACCCGGCCTGGCGCTACCTGAACGTGCGCCGCCTGTTCAACTACCTGGAGGAGTCGATCCTCCTGGGCACCCAGTGGGTGGTCTTCGAGCCGAACGACGACCGGCTGTGGTCGAGCATCCGGCGCAATGTCACCGCGTTCCTCACCGAGGAGTGGCGCGGGGGCGCGCTGTTCGGCCGCACCGCCGAAGAGGCCTTCTACGTGAAGTGCGACCGCGACAACAACCCGCAGGAGTCCATCGACCTGGGCCGGGTCATCTGCGAGATCGGCGTCTCGCCGGTCAAGCCCGCGGAGTTCGTGGTGTTCCGGCTGGCCCAGTTCTCCGACACCACCAGCCTCATCGACGAGTGAGACGAGTGACCCGCGGGTCCGCAAAGGAAGGTGACAGACAGTCATGGCAACGGGCGATGCTCTTTCCACCCACGTCTTCGGCGTGCAGCTTGGCGGCTACCTGGTCGAGTCGATTCAGGAGATCAGCGGGCTGACCGTCGAGGAGGAGGTCGTCGAGGTCCGCCAGGTCAGCCCGGAGGGCAAGCAGATCATCCGCAAACAGCCCGGCGCCCGGCAGGCCGGCGAGGTCACGATCGTCCGGGGAATGGACAAGAGCAGCGAGTTCACCAAGTGGATCAACGAAACCCTGAACAAGGGCGCCGTGGACGCCGCGCGGCAGAACCTCACCATCGAGATCAAGGACTCCGAGCTCACCACGGTCCGCCGCATCCAGCTGATGCAGGGCTGGGCCTCCAGGTGGGAGGGCCCGTCCCTGAGCGCGGGCGACTCGTCCCCGGCCACCGAGACCGTCACCATCGTGTTCGAGGAGATCATCGTCGAATGAAGCGCCGTACGGTGACGGCGGGCAACCTGGAGGAGATCCTCCAGGTGACGGCGCCCGCCCAGGCGACCGAGCAGGCGGCGGCACAGCCGGCCGCCGCCCCGCCGCCACGGGAGGACCACGGCCTGCGCACCGAGTTCGAGTTCGAACTGCCGCGCGGATACGTCGACGAGGCGGGGACCGTGCACCGCCACGGCGCGATGCGCCTGGCCACCGCCCGTGACGAGCTGCGCCCGCAGATCGACCTGCGGGTCAAGGAGAACCCGGCGTACCTGAGCGTGGTGCTGCTGAGCCAGGTGATCACCCGGATCGGCACGATCACCGATGTGCACGCCGGGATCGTGGAACGGATGTACGCCACCGACGTCGCCTTCCTCCAGGACTTCTACCGCCGCGTCAACAGCGAGGGCCACACCCGCGCGGCGGTGACCTGCCCGCACTGCGAGGGCGGCTTCGAGGTCGACCTCTCGGGTGGGCGCCTGGGGGAATCGTGACGTACGCCCTTCCCCGGCTCCGGGAGGAGATCGCGTACATCGCCTATCACTTCCACTGGCCACGCGAGGAGATCCTCGACCTGACCCACGGCGAACGCCGGCAGTGGGTGGCAGAGATCGCCCGTATCAACACCCGTGTGAACGAAGGCGGTTGAGCACATGGCATGGCGGGACAGGGTGCGCCGCCGGGCCGCCGCACCGGACAGCGCGGACCGTCCGCGGCGTACGGAGCGCTCCGGCGCCGGAGGGGACGATCCGTCCGGCGAGGGTCCGGACCGGAGCGTGCCCGGCGACCCCGGTGCCTCCGTGCCTGACGCCCCGGGTCCCTCCGTGCCCGGCGACTGGGACGGCGGCTGGCGCCGTACCCCACCGCCGGAACTCACCGTGTCCCGCGCCGCGCTCGGCGTCAGCGACGGCCTCGCCTTCCGCGCGGGCCTCGCCGCCTGGCAGAACCCGTCGTTCGACGCCGGCCTCGGCCACGCCCTGCTCCCCACGGCCCCGACCGGCCTGGTGCGCGGCGTCACTCGCCCCGCCGCCCCGCAGCCCACCCTCACCGGCGGGGGGCCGCTGCTGCTCCGGGCGCTGCGCCCGGAGGGGGCGGACGGCCCACGGGACGACGGTACGCCGGACGCCCCGACATCTCAGGGCGCGCGCGGGATGCGTCCGGGGGCGCGGCCGTCCGGTACGGCGCCGCTGTCCGGTTCCGTCTCGCCCGGTTCCGTCTCGCCCGGTTCTGTCTCGTCCAGCCCGGAGTCCTCCACCGCACTGCCTTCGCGTGGCGGTTCCGGGGCGCGTCCCGGTGCCAACAGCACGGCGGGAAAAGGGAGTTCGGATGACGCTCCACGGCCCCGTGGCATCACGTCCGCGGATTCCCCTGCCGCGCTCTCTCCGCCACGTCCCCCTGTCCAACGGGCCGCGGAGCCGGACACCGGCCCGGTCGTGACCCCGGCCGACACCGGCCGTCCGTCGGCCGCTCCGGAGACTGCGCTGGTACGACGTGTGTCGGTGGTCCCGGGCGCAGCCGCCGACGGGGGCGTGGCCCGGCCCACCTCGCCGACACTGCCCGGCGTGCCCCACCCGAACTCCGGGCCCGCGTCCCGGTCGTCGGCCGGTTCAGGGGCCCGTACGCCTTCCGGCCCGACCGTCCAGCGCACTACGACGGGGATGACAGGGCCACAGTCCGCCCGCGAAGGCGGCCGGCCGGAAGCACCCCGGACCTCCGGTGCCGAGGTGTCCCCACCGGCCGTCCGGCTCCGCCCGGTTGGGCCTTCCATGACCGTCGCTCGGCACCCGGCCGGACCCGTGCGCCGCGTTCCAGCCCTGCGGCCCGCCGCCACCCCTGCGCCGCCCGACCACAGCACAACCCCTGAAGCATCCGGCCCCGCCTCCACCACGACGGCACAGCGCGCCGCCCCGCGCCCGGGTAGCCGCGCGCCCCTCGGCGCCCCGCTGAGCGAACTGCCCTCCACGGCCGCACCGTTGGCGGAGGGCAACCCCGCCCCGCCCCCCGCGCCCGGTCCCGCGCTGCCCGTCGTCCAGCGCCACGCGGACGGCACGGTCGGCACCCCGCGCCCGTACGACAGCGCGCAGGGAACGGCCCACGACGCCACGGACGGCCCCGCCGCACCGGCCGACGCCCCGCGCCGGGCCCCCGGCCGTGCCGGGGCACGCGTGCGCGGCGGCCTGGGCGCGCCGCTGCCCGCGCTGCCGCCGAGCGCCGACCTGCCCGGTTCTGCCGCGTCCGGCGCCCGTGCCTCCCGCCCGGCGCCCGACCCGGCCGCGCAGCGCGCTCCGGCACGCCAGGACCGAAGGTCCACAGCCGCTCCGGCGGCGGCCACGACGGATCACGACCGGACGCCCACCGAGGCCGTACCGCGTACGGCACCCCTCGCGCCGGGAGAGAGCGGAGCGGACGCGCCGCTGCTGGGGGCGGCCGACGTCCAGCGCCGCCTCGCGGACCACTCCTACACCGGGGGCACCACGGAGCCCGGCGGCCCAGCGGGGCACGGAAACGGGCCCGCCACACCGATGGTGACGCCGTCCCCGGCTGCCGCGCCCCAGCGCCCGGCAGCACCTGAAGGTGCGTTGGGCACGGCAGGGTCGGCGGGGAACGCCACGCCGCTGGTGACACCTTCCCCGGCCGTCGCCCCCCACAGCCCGGCAGGACCGGCAGGACCGGCAGGAAACGCGCGACGACCCGGTACGACGTCCGGCGGGCCGGGCCCCGGCAGGCAACGGCCCCAAGGCCCCGCCGCCCCAGGCCCCGCAAACCCGACCCCCGTCGTCGTCGCCCGCGCCATAGCCCAAGGCGCCGGCGGCGCCCGGCCCTCCGGCGCGGCCGGACCGCCCCCGCTCACCGGGACCCGCTCCTCCGTAACGCACTCCGCCCCGGCGGCACCCCGCACCCTCTCGCTGCTCGCCGCGCGCCCGCTCCCCCTGAACACCCGGGCCCCGGAAGGGGTGGCACCGCCCGCCGCCTCCCGCTCCGGCGCCCGTCCCGTGGTGGCGGCGCGCTGGCCCGGCGCACCGGCTGCCGCCCAGGGCGACTCCGCGCCGCCCGCGCGGCCGACGCCGGGTCGGTCCGCGGCCACCCCGGCGACGCCTCAGGTCCAGCGGGCCGCGACCGCGCACCCCGGACCGGGGAACTCGGGCGTACGAAGGGCGAGTTCCGCAGGCTCCGTCCCGGCCTCCTCCGTCCCGGCCTCCTCCGTCCCGGCCTCGGTCCAGCGTGTCCCGGTCGTCCGCCCTGCGCCGCCCCACGGGGAGACACCGCCGCCCCACGGGGACACACCCGGGACGGTCGTCGCCCCTGCCGCCGCCGTACCGGCGCGGTCCCTGCCGGTGACCGCCCCGCCGGCGCCGCCGCTCACGGACCGCCCGTCGGTCCCGTCGGCACAGGCGCCGGTAGGGTCCGTCCCCGTGGTCCGGCCGCGGACCGTCGCGCCGGGCCGCGGAACGGCGGCAACCCCGGTCCAGCGTGACATCAGCGTCGCCGGCGACCTCGCCGTACCCAAGGACGCACCGGCCAAGGACGCACCGGCCAAGAAGGCACCGGCCAACGAGGTGCCGGCGCGCGGCCGGCCGCGGTCGGCCTCCGCGTCGACCACCTCGGCGTCGGCCACAGCCGGCAAGGGCGCGGCCCGGCGCGCCGAGACACCGCAGGACCCCGGCCTCGACCTGGACGACCTGGCGCGCCGCCTGCTCGACCCGGTGGCCCGGCTCCTGCGCACCGAGCTGCGGCGCGGCCGGGAACGCACGGGCCGTCCCTACGACGGACGCCGCTAGAGCCGGAACGAATGAACGACGGACGGATGACGGACGAATGACGGACAGCATCTTCGCGACGAGCGTGTTCTTCCGGCTCGCGATCGGCGGCAACGACCTGGGCGCCTTTCACACCTGCTCCGGCATGGGCGCCGAGGTCGAGATGGAGAACTACGCCGAGGGCGGCAACAACGGCTTCACCTGGAACTTGCCCGGGCGCGTGACCTGGTCGAACATCACGCTCACCCGGCCGGTCACCGCCGATACGGCGAAGATCGGCCGCTGGCTCGACGAGACGCTGCGGCGGGTGGAGCCCAAGGACGGCGAGATCGTGGCGCTGAAACCGGACCTGACCCAGATCATCAGCTGGCAGGTGTTCGGGATCGTCCCGGTGCGCTGGCAGGGGCCGTCCTTCGATCCCGCCAGCTCGGAGGCCGCGGTGGAGACCCTGGAGATCGCCCACGAGGGGCTGCGCCCTTCCTGACAGACCGTCAAAAACACTGTCAAAACTGGCCCCCACCCTACGCATCTTCTCCCGGAAAGGAAGTCCCGACATGTCCCCAGCGGCGCGCTCCAGCCGGGCCAGGGCTCAGCTGACCCTGAAGGAGCCCCCCGCTTCGGTCGGCGCGAAGCCCGGCGGGACGATCACGCGACTGAACCTCCAGTTCAACCCCTCCACCCTGGAGCTGCGCAAGAGCACCGAGTGGCGGCGTACCCCGTCCCGGATGGCGGGGCAGTCGGCGCTGCCCGAGTTCGTCGGCAGCGGCCCGCGCGAGCTGAGCCTCGAAGTGTTCCTGGACGCCACCGCCACTCACGACAACTCCGTGGAGAAGGCGGTGGAGAAGCTGATGAAGGCATGCGTGCCGACCCCGAAAAGCCTGGGCCGCAAGAAGCCGGCCAGCCCGTGGGTGCGGTTCCAGTGGGGCACCGCGCGGACGACCTCGTTCGACGGGGTGCTGTCGAGCCTGTCGGTGTCGTACACGCTGTTCGACGTGGACGGCAGGCCGCTGCGGGCCACCTGCGCGCTGTCGATCGAGGAGGCGAGCGTCGGCCCGGCGGGCCAGAACCCGACGTCCGGCGCGCGCACCGCCCGCAGTACGCACACCGTCGTGGCGGGCGACAGTCTGGCCCTGCTGGCCTGGCGGGAGTACGGCGACGCGACGGCCTGGCGGGTCATCGCGGAGGCGAACGAAATCGACGACCCGATGGCGCTCGCGCCCGGCACCGAACTCGTGGTGCCGGCGCTGGGGGACACGGGCGATGAGGAGGAGCGGTGACCACACCCGGGGCACGGGGCGGCCGGTCGTTCGCGGCGGACCCCGTCGTGGAGACGCCCGCCGAACTTCCGCAGGTCTGGGCCACCCAGCTGGTCAGCTGCGTGGTGGACGAGAACATGGGCCTGCCGGACGCGGCGGTGCTCACCTTCCGCGACCCCGACCACGAGTTCCTGAAGGCGACCGGCATCACCATCGGCACCCCGCTGCGGGTGTCGGTGGTGACCGTGTCCGGCAAGGCGCGCGAGCGGCTGTTCAACGGCGAGGTGACGGGCCTTGAGCTGGACCATGACGGCACGGGCTCGTTCACGGTGGTGCGGGCCTACTCCAAGGCGCACCGCCTCCAGCGGGGCCGGAAGGTGGTGGCGTTCCGGAACATGACGGCGGCCCAGATTGTCCGCCAGGTGGCCCAGGGCGCCGGGCTGACCTGCGGAACCGTGCAGGCCGCGCCGATCACCTACAAGCAGCTCTCGCAGGCGAACGTGTCCGACTGGGAGTTCCTGCAGTACCTGGCGGGCGAGAGTGGCGCGCAGGTGAGCGTCGACGACAAGGGGCTGCTCCAGTTCACCCAGCCGAAGAAGGCGTCCGGCGCGCCCGCGCCGTCGACGTCGGCCGTGCGCAACCCGATGGTGCTGGAGTACGGGGCGAACCTGCTGGCACTGCGGGCCTCGCTGTCGGCCGCGGACGGCGCGTCGTCGGTGGAGGTGCGCGGCTGGAACGTCACCACGAAGATGCCGCTGGTGTCCCCGAAGGCGTCGGTGATCAGCGACACGGTGGTGCCGGGCCTCAGCCCGGCGATGGCCGCCCGGTTCGGCAAGACGTCGAAGCTGACCGTCACGGACACCCCGTACCGCACCCAGGCCGAGACGAAGGCGGTCGCGGACGCGACGGCCGCCCAGGTCAGCGCCGGCTTCGGGGAGCTGGAGGCGGTGGCCGAGGGCAACCCCCTGCTGCGGGCGGGCAAGCCCGTGGCGCTCGGCAACGTCGGGCAGTTGTTCTCGGGCCGCTACACGGCCACGGCGGTGCAGCACGTCCTCGAGCCGAACGGCGGGTACCGGACGACGGTGTGGGTCAGCGCCAGCCCGGACCGCTCCCTGGCCGGCCTGGTGACCGGCGCCAACGCGCCGAGCCGGGGGCCGCGCATGCCGGGGCTGGCGATCGGCGTGGTGACGGACGTACGCGAGCCGGGCGGCGCCGAGAGCGGCGCGGTGAAGCTGAAGTTCCCCTGGCTGGACGACACGTACACCACCGACTGGGTGCGCACCGTGCAGTGGGGCGGCAAGGGCGGCGGAGGCGTGGTGAGTCCGGAGGTCAACGACGAGGTCCTGGTCGGGTTCGAACAGGGCCTGCTGGACAGCCCGTACGTCATCGGAGGGCTCTACAACGGCGTCGACAAGCCGTCACCCCACGACGTCCCGCTGATCGACAAGACCACCGGGAAGGTCAACCGCCGCTCCATCGTGTCGCGTTCGGGGCACCGGGTGGAGCTGCTGGACACGCGGGCACCGGGTCCGTCCGGACTCAAGCTCGTGACCGCTGACGAGCGCCTCGAAGTGAGCCTCGACGACCGGCTGGACCGGATCGAGCTGACGGTGTACGGCCCCGGCGCCGGCCCCAAGCGCACCCCCCTCACCTCCGTCCTGCTCGACAAGAGCGGCATCACGCTGGACGCGGGGACGGGCACCGTGAGCGTGAAGGGCCGGCAGGTGGAGATCGAAGGCACGACCGGGGTGACGATCGACGGCTCTTCGGTGGAGGTCACCGGCAAGTCGAACGTCACCGTCGACGGCGGTGCGCTGGGCGTCCTCAAGGCCGTGACGGTCCGGATCAACTGAGGCCCGGAGCCGTAACCGATGACCCGCCGGCCGTAACCGATGAACCGATGACCTGGAGCCGTAACCGATGAAAGGAGCACCGCATGCCGGCCGCAGCCCGTATCGGTGACCCCACCAACCACGGCGGTGTGATCGCCCTGCCGCCCGGCCCCGCCGCCCAGGCGGTGGCGCGCGTGCTGATCGGCGGCCGTCCCGCCGCCGTGACCACCGGCGTGGGCACCACCGCCGGCGTGGGCAGCCTGCACACCTGCCCGATGGGTCCGCACGCGGCCCTGCCGCTCAACGCGGTCCTGCCCAACCCGGCCGCGGCGGCCAGGGGCCAGGTGCTCATCGGCGGGTTGCCGGCCGCGCGGGCGCGCGACCAGACCACGTGTGGCGCGATGATCCTCACCGGCGCCCCGAACGTCCTGATCGGGGGTATCTGATGAGCGAGCGGTTCATCGGGCGCGGCTGGGCGTTCCCGCTGCGGGTCGGGCCCACCGGCGGGATCGGCATGGTCGAACGGGAGCGGGAGATCGAGGAGGCGATCCGCCTGGTGCTCGGCACCGCGCCCGGCGAGCGCCCCATGCGCCCCGAGTTCGGCTGCGGCATCCACGACTACGTCTTCGCCCCCGGCGACGGCGCCACCGCCGGACGTGTCGCGCAGCAGGTGCGCGAGGCCCTGGAGCGGTGGGAGCCGCGCATCGCGGTGGACGACGTGGTGGTCGCCTTCGACTCCGTCGAGGCCGGCACCCTCTACATCGACGTGCACTACACGCTGCGTTCCACCAACGACCGGCGCAACCTGGTCTTTCCCTTCTATACGATCCCCTCCGACGAGGGGCTTGAGGAATTGGTCGCCGACTGATGGCCCTGCCCTCCCCCAACCTGGACGACCGGCGGTTCCAGCAACTCGTCGACGAGGCGAAGCGGTACGTGCAGCAGCGCGCCCCGGAGTGGACCGACCACAACGTCTCCGACCCGGGCGTCACCCTGATCGAGACGTTCGCCTACCTCGTGGACCAGTTGCTGTACCGGCTGAACCGGGTCCCGGACAAGAACTACATGGCGTTCCTCGACCTGTTGGGGATCGGCCTGTTCCCGCCGGCCGCGGCCGGCGCCGAGGTCGACTTCTGGCTGTCGGCGCCGCAGCCCGACACGGTGGTGCTGCCCGCGGGCACCGAGGTGACCACCGCGCGTGGCGAGAGCGGCGGGACGGCCGAGAGCGACGAGGCCGTGGTGTTCGCGACCACGGACGAACTGCGCGTCGTAGCCAGCGAGTTGACCCGGCTGGTGACCGCGCCCCGGACCGGTGAGCAGACCGACCGGACCAGGACACTCGACGAAGGCCACGACGTGCGCTGCTTCCAGGCGGCACCGGAGCCGGGCGACGCGCTGCTGTTCGGCCTGCCGACGGCGGTGCCGCGCTGCGTGGTCGCCGTGCACCTGGACAGCCGCGTGGAGGGCGTCGGTGTGGACCCGCGCCAGCCCCCGCTGGTGTGGGAGGCGTGGGACGGTGGCGGCTGGCGGGTGTGCGAGACCGGCACGGACACCACCGGCGGGCTGAACCGGCCCGGCGAGGTCATCGTGTACGTACCGGCCGGGCATACGGCGTCGGTGATCGGCGGGACGCGGGCCGGCTGGCTGCGTTGCCGCGTCACCGAGGCGGAGCCTGGCCAGCCGTTCTACTCGGAGTCCCCGACGGTGCGCGAGGCGGAGGTGTTCACCGTGGGCGGCACCATGTCCGTCGAGCACGCCGAGACCGTGACCGACGTGCCGCTCGGCACCTCGGAGGGGGTCGCGGGGCAGACGTTCCGGCTCGGCCGCCCGCCGGTCCTCCTCGACGGCGAACCCCCGGTGGTGGAGGTGTCGTCGGACGCGGGGTGGCAGCGCTGGGATGTGGTGGAGCACTTCGGCCGCTCCGGGCCCGCCGACCCGCATGTCCGCGTGGACGCCACCACCGGCGAGTTCAGCTTCCCCCCGGTGCTGCGCGAGCCGGACGGCACGCTGCGGCAGTGCGGCGCCGTGCCGCCCAAGGGCGCCCAGATACGGGTGGCCCGCTACCGCACCGGCGGCGGCCCGGCGGGCAACGTCGCCCGCGGCGCGATCTCCGTGCTGCGCAGCTCCGTTCCGTACGTGGCACGGGTCGTCAACCGGGAGGCGGCGCGCGGCGGCGTCGCCGGTGAAACCGTCGCCAACGCCAAGCTGCGGGCGCCGGACGCGCTGCGGATGCAGGAGCGCGCGGTGACCGCCGAGGACTACGAGATCATCAGCCGCCAGGCGGCGCCCTCCGTGCGCCGGGTCCGCTGTCTGCCCGCCGCGGACGGTGCGGACAGCGCGGGCGCGGTGCGGGTCCTGGTGGTGCCGGACGCGGTGGCCGACGAGGGCGACGACCGGCTCCGCTTCGAGCAGCTGATCCCCTCGGACCAGGTGCTTCAAGCGATCACCGCGAGCCTCGACGAGCGACGCCTGATCGGCACCCGCCTGGTGGTGGAGCCGCCGGTCTACCAGGGCGTCACCGTGGTGGCCCGGCTCGCGGCGGCACCGGGCGACACCGACCGGGTGCGCGAGGCGGCGCTCGCCGCGCTGTTCCGGCACCTCAACCCGCTGCACGGCGGACCGGACGGCACCGGTTGGCCGTTCGGGCGGCCGGTGCAGTACGGGGAGGTGTTCGGCGTGCTGCAACGCGCCACCGGCGACGCGCTGGTGGAGGAGGTCCGGCTGTTCGCCGCGGACCCGATCACCGGGCGGCGCGGCGCGCCGTCGGACCGCATCGACGTGGCCGCGGGCGCGCTGGTCTTCTCCTACCAGCACCAGGTGGTCGTCACGGCCATGGAGCCGGAGGTACGGGGATGAGCGTGGTCGTCACGGTCACCGGGCCGGGGGTGTGGGGATGAGCCGCGCCGCCGTACCCGGCCTGCCGAGCCGGTACCCGATCGGCGGGCAACTGCCCGCCCTGTACGCCGACGACGACTTCGCGCAGCGGTTCACCGCCGGTCTCGACACCGTCCTCGCCCCGGTGTTCGCGACCCTCGACAACCTGCCCGCCTATCTCGACCCCCGGGTCACTCCGAGCGACTTCCTGGCCTGGCTGGCGTCGTGGGTGGGCGCCGCCGACGACCCGCGGTGGCCCGTGGAGCCGCGCCGCGAGGCTGTGGTCCGCGCGGTGGAGCTGCACCGGTGGCGCGGCACCAGGCGCGGCCTGGTCGAGGGCCTGCGGCTCGCGCTCGGTGTGCACGCCGAGGTGACCGGGGACGGCGGCGCGACATGGTCGAGGACCGCGGGCGCCGACCTGCCGCCGCAGCCCCCCGGCCGGCCCCTGGTCCGGGTGTGGCCGGACCACGAGGCGCGGGTGGACGCGGCTCGGGTCCACGAGATCGTCCGGGCCATGTGCCCGGTACACACCGTCTGCCGGGTGGAGATCCTGCCCGGCCCGCCCGCCGATGAAGGGAGGTGACGCCATGCGCGCGTGTCCCGCGTGCGGGGCGTCCAACGGCTCCGCGGACGACTTCTGCGGCAACTGCGGTGCGTACCTGGGCTGGTCGGACACCACGCCGGCCCCGAGCACGCCCTCGGAGCCCTCGGCTCCGCCTGACCCCACCACCCCGCCGGACCCCACCCCGGCGCCCGCATCGCCCCCGGCGGAGGAGCCCGCGTCCGCCGCGGCTGGTGGCACCTCGTCGTCGCGCACCCGGCTGACCGGCCGCGGCCGCAGCGAGGCGAGGGGGAGGGGACCGAGCGCTTCGCATGCCGCGGGCTCACGCTCCGGCGGCGACGAGAATCCCGGCGCCGACCCCGGCCAGGAGGAGGCCACGAGCCCTCCGCCCGAGGCCGGACCCGACGATGTCCGCACTGAGCACCCCGCCTCCGCGCACCACTCGACCACCGGCGAGACCACCGGCGAGACCACCGGCGAGACCACGAGCGAGACCACTGGCACCGAAGAAACCCCCCACACAGGCGAAGCTCCCCCCACCGCCCCGGCCGCACCGTCGACCCCCAGCACCCCACCTGCTCCGACCGTCCGGAACATGCCGGGCCCTCGGACCCCGGCCACCCCCACTCCCGAGGTTCCGTCGCCGGACCCCGTGCTGCCCGTACGCCCGGCGAAGCCGGTGGCGCCCCGCCCCGTCGTACGTCCCTCGGCGGTGCCGGACGAAGCGGCGGGGGAGCCCTGCCCCGCCTGCGGCACGCCCAACCCGCCGGACCGCCGGTTCTGCCGACGCTGCGCGACTGAGCTGAACCCCGCCGCGAAGCCCGCCCCGCTGCCGTGGTGGCGGACCATGTGGCCGCTGCGCCGCCGGGTGCGGGCGAGCTCGGGCAGGTTGGTGCGGCTCCTGGTGATCCTGGCCGTGGTGGTGGCTCTGTGCGCGGGCGGCCTCCTGCTGCTGCCGGTCGGACGCGCCCTGGTCGAGGACACCCGGGACAAACTGAGCAAGGCCAAGCCCGTGACCCCGGTGGACATCGAGGCGAGCGCCGAGCTCCCTCGGCACCCGGCGAAGAACACCACGGACGGGCTGAGCAACAGCTACTGGGGCGCCCCCGCGCCGGGCGCTTCGCTGACCTACACCTTCCGCGAGCCGTTCCGGTTGGTCGACCTGATCATCACCAACGGCCCGTCCGCGTCTCCGGAGGAGTACACCCGCCAGGCACGCGCGCTCCAGCTGGACCTGGAGGTGACGACGCCGGACGGCACGAAGCACGACAAGACACTCACCCTCAGCGACAAACCGGGCCCGCAGACGATCCCCACCGGGATCAGCGACGCGAAGACGGTACGCCTGGTCCTGCGCTCGGCCGCCGGCCTGACTGCGGGCCGTCATCTGGCCCTGGCGGAGGTGGAGTTCTTCCAGCGAAGCTGACAGCGACCGCCCCTGCATCCATCCAAGGCGCGCGGGGCCGCGCCCGCATCGGCGCGGCCCCGCGTTGTCACAGTCCTCCGGTGTACTCGAAGATGTAGAGCCCGTGGTCGCGGTCGGAGGCGGCGACGTACTCCTTGCCGCCGGAGGCGAAGACCTGGGCGCCCCAGAAGTTGTTGCCGCCCTCGTCGATGTAGTGGCCGACCTCCACGATCTTGTCGTCGACGATCTTCGCGACGCGCAGCCCGGCCGCGTAGTACGAGAAGTAGAGCAGGTCGGCCCGCTTCTCTGAGACGGCCACCTCGTGGATGGACAGGTCGCCGGAGCCCGTCGCGTGGGCGGGGTCGTGCGCCTCGGGAACGGCGTAGGTGTCCAGCTCGGTGAGCTTGCCGCTCTCGTTGCGGTAGAGGTGCGCGTACCCCCAGCCGTCGAAGTACGACGAGAAGGTGAGCCGGTCGCCCTTGGTGCCGAGCGCCACGGGCAGTTGCTCGGGGCCCGTTCCGGCGAGGCAGGCCGCGTCGTCGTAGGGCTGTCCGAAGAGGGCGAAGCCCTGGCCGCGCGGTGCGACACCGAACGTCGGGATGTCGCCCTCGACGCTCATGCCGAGCGTCTGGTCGCAGGCGTCCGTGCCGGTGCGGTTGAAGGTGAGTACGGCGTCGTAGCCGCCCGCGGCCATGACGCTCGCGACCTTCTCGCTGAAGGTGCACACGCCACGCTCGACGACGGCGACGTCCACGGCGTTCGGGTCACCGGCGGGGACCGCCGGGTCACCGGGGCAGGCCCGGCCCGCGAAGACCGAGTCGCCGGTGATGGTCCGGCCCTCCTCCAGGCGCGTGGTGTTGCTGCCCTGGCTCGCCGTCAGCTCGGTGCCGTCGGTGAGGTTGCGGGCGGTGAGCGCGTACGGCCCGAAGTCCTCGTCGGCGCCGATGACGTACTTGTTGTCAAGGGTGAACTCGGCCTGGTGGGCGTTGCCTTCGGGCACGACCTCGAATCCGCTCTCCAGCATCTCGGGGTCGAGTGCGGCGAAGTCGGTGTCGCCGAGGTAGGTGGCCTTCGTCGGGTCGGTCACGTCGAGGGTGACGTAGCCGCCGTCCCAGTAGGAGGCGAGCATGATCTGCCGGCCGCCGATCTCCTTGACGACCATGTCGTGCAGGAAGATCTCACTGAGGTTGGCCGGGGCGCCCTGGACGATCCGCGGGAACGCCTCGTCGAGGTCGTACTCCGCGATGACCTTGGCCTTCTTGGGGTTGGTGATGTCGACGATGTCGACGTCCGGGCCCTCTTCGTTGTCGACGATGACCGCGTACGCCTTGCTGCCCGCGTCCCAGGCGTAGACGCTGTGGATCTCGTTGGCGTCTTTCTTGCCCTGACCCGCTGCCGTGTGGTCGCCGACGCCCTCGGCGAGCGGGGTCGGGTGGGCCGGATCGCTGACGTCGTAGAGGTTCATCCCGCCGAAGCCGGCGGTCTCCTTGCACTTCTCGTTGTTGCTGACCAGCACGTCACCGTCGAAGTACGGGGTGTCGATGTGCAGGGTCTGGATGCCCTCGCCCGGTGCGCTGCCCTCCTTGGCCTGGATGAAGGCGACCTCCTTGGGCGTGGCCGGCTTGCGGATGTCCACCACGTGCACGCCGTTGTACTTGCAGGTCGCGCCGCCCCAGGCGGCGAGGTAGGCGTACCCCTTGAAGACGCCGACGTCGGCGATCTTCTCGGGTTCGACGTTCTTCAGGCCGAGTTCGCTGACGAGGCGGACGTTCTCGCTTCCGGCGGGGAGATGGCCCTCGTCACCACCGTGCTGGTGGCTGTGGTGATCGTGTGTGGCCTTGGCGTTGTCGATACCGCCGTCGTCGGCGGAGACACCGTCATGTGCGTGGGCGACACCGGCGAAGGCACCTGCGACAAGGCCCACCGCGGCGAGACAGCCCAGGGCGCGTACGCGGGTTCTCGCTCTGCCCATGGCTCTTCCCATGGCTCTCCTTGGTCTGAGAGTGAAGAAGGCGCGGGGGGCAGCGAGGGGAACGTACTCTGTGGCCGGCCTGTGAGGAAAGGGTTGCGGAGCCGCGTTAACGTGATCGTATTGACTGTCGGCTTCGGACGGTGCGTCAGGGGACGTGGCGGTCAACGGGAGTTGATGGTGCTCGGCGGGCGGGTGGACGCCGTGGCATCCACCCGCCCCTGGCCGCTACACGCTCCGGCCCGGCCTACTCGCCGGAGCGGTAGACAGCGATCTCGGTCAGCGTCGGGGTGTACTGCTCCGTCGCGATCTGACCGGTGAGCGCCACCCGGAGCCGCGAGGTGGTGACGTCGCCGAAGCCGGTCACGGTGAGGTCGTGCCCGATGCCGGTGTCGCGGCTCGCGAAGGTCACCCATGTGCCGGTCCCGGGGTCCCAGCGCTGGAGCTCGAAGGACCGCACCCGCGGGTTGGTGCCCGAGTCGGTGTACTCGTCCAGGTAGACCTCGTCGAAGGTGGTGTCCACGCCGAAGTCGATGTCGAGCGTGATCGGGTAGGCGGCGTCGTCGGCCGCGGCCCAGCGGGTCGTGAGGTCGCCGTCGGTCAGCCTGTCCGCGGTGAGCGTCCCGTTGGCCCCCGGGTGGGTCGAGCTCGCCGTGACGGGTTTGCCGAGCGCGAGGTCGACCCGGTTGTCCGCCTCTTCCTCGATGGGGTCGTCGTCGACCGGGTTGGTGACCTGGGGACCGATGCGGCTCTCGGCGATGCCCATGTCCGGTGCTTTGCCGTAGTAGATGTGCGTGCCGAGGAAGTCCTTGGTGCCCAGGTGCGGGTTGTACCGGCCGGCGTCGATGAGCGGTGAGTCGTTTCGGAGGGCGAAGTGCGCCGCGGCCTTTCGGATCTTGTTCACGCCCGCCCCGGTGACGTAGTCGGCGGGGTCACCGACGAATCGCGGGTCGGTTCGCAGCCCCTTCGGGTCGGCCGGTTCCTGGGGGGAGTGGGTGCCGCCGGCCTCGTAGTAGTCGTTGTTGGAGAACACGGCCTGCCGTAGGGCGCCGGTTCGGCGGTACCACGGTGTCTCAGTGGTCTTCGAGGTGTTGTAGAAGATGTTGTTCAGGAAGTAGACGCGGCTGAGGAACGTCTCGTCGTGGACGTAGTCGAGGTCCGCGCCGTCGTAGACGAAGGTGTTGTTCGTGAAGTACGTCGGCGAGTAGTTCGTCGACAGCATGTTCTTCACCAGGACGCCGTTGTCGTTGACGCTCAGGTTGTAGCGGGCCACCGAGTTGGAGCTGTTGCCCATGTAGGCCATCCAGCCCGCCGCGTTGTCGTGCGAGTAGTTGTACTGGTACGTGACGTTGAAGTTCGTGTACTCGAGGTCCCACGGGGTGCCGTCGAACTCGTTGTTCGGGCCGCCGTAGACCTCGTTGAACTGCATGACCGAGTCGGCTCCGGCCCACAGGTAGAGCGCGCAGGAGACCGCGTCGTAGCGCTCCAGATAGCCGTTCACCTCGTTGTACTCGACTGTCATGTTCTTGGTGTTGGCGAGCTGGATCGCGCCCTGGCCGATGCTCTTGGCGTAGTTGTGGCCGATGTAGACATCACGGCTGTACAGGTCGCGGGTGCGCACCCACAGCTGTTCCCAGCCCTCGTGCCACTTCCCGCTCTCGTCGTACTGGCCGGAGTCCGCGTCGCGGTCGTAGAACCAGTTGAACGCGAACTGGACGGCGTGCAGTTCGACGTTCTCGAAGGTGTTGTTCTCGATCCGGACGTCCTTGAAGTAGTAGCCGCCGGTGTCGTACTCCTTGTAGCTGCGGCTGCCGAAGACCTGGAAGTCGACGGCTCCGTAGTGGATCCGCTGCCAGGTGCTCGGGCCGTCGAGGTTGTGGACGAACACGTTCGAGATGCGGAAGTGGTCCATGATGTTGTCCGCGCCGTCCTTCAGGAGGTCGGCGTTGATCGAGACCATGATTCCGTCGCGGACGTAGGACCCTGTGGTGATGTCGGTCGCGAAGTCGTCGTCGTTGGACAGCTCGACGTTGTTGATGTTCCAGTACTGCTGATTGCGCAGCACGATGGCGCCGGTCAGGCCGACGGTGGCGGGATTCTTCGTGCCGTCCGCGTTGAACGGGTTCGGCACCTTGCCGTTCGTCGCGATATACGGACGGCCGGCGCTCGGGTCGCCGTACGCCGAGATGGTGATAGGCCTGCCCGAGCTGCCCGAGCCCTTCGGCCACAGCTGCTCGTCCTGCCACTGCGCACCGGCCTTGAGCAGGATGCGGTCGCCCGGTGCGAACGTCTTCGCGTTGGCCTTGGCCAGGGTGCGCCAGGCGGTCTTCGGTGAGGTCCCGGCCGCGTTGTCGCGACCGTTGGTGGCGTCGATGAAGTAGTCCGTACCGCCGGTCGTGTTCGGCATGTTGCCCGGCCAGGACGGTTTGGCGGCTGCGGGGGTGGGGGCGGGTGCGCGGTCCGGGGCCGCGGCGGCGTGCGCGGTGGGAACGAGCGAGCCTACGAGCAGCGCGGCGAGCAGGGCGACGAAGCCCGCGTACAACGACCGTATGAGGGGTGGTCCGGTATCGACAGGTGTCATGGGGACAGGTCTCATTGCTGCACATCCTCTGCGTTGATGGCGTCCATCGCCGAGGTGTCGACATCGATGTCGCCGCTCTTGACCCGGCGCTGGAGGAACTGGGTGAACTTCTCGTCGACGAGCGACTGCCGGATCCGCTGGGAGTAGTCGGCGAACGCCTTGTCCTCGTCGACGTTCTTGCCGTCGAGCTCGTAGTAGGTGATCTGGCCGGTGCCCTTGACGGGGGCGGAGATCGTGCCCGGTGCGAGTTTGCCGAGCACCGCCATGAGGTCCTGGTCGTGGGTGTTCAGCCCGGTCGAGCCACTGCCGTCGTACGTGCCGGTCGTGAGCTTGGCACCGGGTTCCCCGGCGGCGACGGCCGCGAGGCGCCCGGCGGCGGTCACCCGCCGCTGCAGGCCGGCTGCGTAGTCCGCGGAAGCGCCGTCGGGGATCGGTACGACGAGCTGCGCGTACTTGTAGGTCGTCGCGTTGGCGCTCCAGGCGTCCCGGTCGGCGTCGAACTCGCGCCGGACCTCGGCGTCGGTGACGTGGAGCGGGGCGCCGGCGTCCGCGCTGAGCCGCTTCTTCAGGCTCGTGGTGAGCTCGGTCAGACGGTGTGTGTAGAACTCCTCGGGGGAGAACCGCGCGACGCCGTAGACGGTCCGGCCCGCGGCGATGGCCTTGGCACGGGCCTCGTTCTCCTGGGCCAGTTCGGCGAGGAAGTCAGCGTGGTCCACGGAGTCGACGAGCCCCTGCTCCTTCGCGAGGACGAGCGTGGTCTTGTCCCGCCAGATCTCGTAGAGCGCCCGGGTCTCGAGGCGCTGGAGCGCGGTCTTGTCGCCGGCCTTCGCGTTCCAGTCGATCGTGCCCCGGACGTCGTACTTGTTGCGCAGCTCGTTCTGCACGGTCGGCGCGAGCCGCCGCATGTGGAAGAGCAGTTCGTCGCGGGTCACGGGGTGCCCGTCGAGGGAGGCGACCTCGCTGGTCTCGCTGGTGCGGTCGCTGAGCATCGTCACTGCGGTGATCACCAGGGCGGCGACGGCTGTGCACACGCCTGTTACGAGGAGAACGGCCCGGCGCGACGGCTTGCGGGAGGTGGCCGGCTTCCTTGAGGTGCCCGGTCTGCCTGGTCTACGGGAGGTGGCGCTTGGTTTGCGCGAAGGGCCTGGCTTACGCGACGTGCCCTGCCTGGCCGAAGTGCCCTTCATGACACCGCCCCGATCGCAGCCACCCGGGCGACGACGGGCGTGTCCCGCGCCTCCGGCACCTCGACCCGTACGGCGTCGACCTCGACCGGCGGAAACGTCAGGATGCGCTGATGGCCCACCGCGTGCGCCTCCGCGAGCGTCGTCCACCGCCCGTCCCGGCGGCCCCGGACGACGACGTGCTCGATGCGCTGCCCCCGCGTGATGTCCTCGCCCAGGACGACCGCCTCGACCGGGTGGGGCCGTGCGAACGTGAGTGTCACGCCGGGCCGGGGGTCCGTGTCGTCCGGCCGCCACGGCGTACGCCCAGCGCCCGGCCACGCGGTCGCGACGTCGCCCGCGGTCCCCGACGAGACCGTCGCGGTCGCCTCGATCCGCCCCGCCCGGAAGTCCTCGATACGCCGCCCGAGTTGATCGAGGACCGCCACGTCGGTGTCCCGTATGCGCCCGTCCCGGGCCGGCGGGACGTTGAGCAGGAAGCAGGAGTTGCCGCCGACAGCGCGCAGGTAGATGGTGAACAGCTCGTCCACGGAACGGACTTCGGCGTCCTCGGCCGGGTGGTGGAACCAGCCGGGACGGATCGAGGTGTTGACCTCGGCCGGATACCAGACCAGGTCGTTCTCGTGCCCGGCCAGCGCCGCGCGGCTGCCGAGGTCGCGGTCGTCGCTGCGTACGAGCCGGGCGAAGGTACCGTCGTCCGCCTGCTGCGAGCGGTCCGCGGTGCGCTCGGCGTCCCGCAGGGCGCGCGGCACCACGCTCCACTCGTCGGGGCGGGTGTCACCGGCCTCGTTGCCGCACCAGCGGACGTCGGGTCCGCACACGCTGATGACCGCGTCCGGTTGAAACTCGCGGACCACCGCGTAGTACCGCTCCCAGTCGTACACCTGGGTCTTGCCGTTGGGGCCCTCGCCGTTCGCGCCGTCCAGCCAGACCGAGAACACCGGCCCGTACCGGGTGAGCAGTTCGGTGAGCTGGGCGACGTAGAAGTCGTCGTACGCGGTCCCGGAGCCGTAGGACGCCTCGGTGCGGTCCCACGGGGACAGGTAGATCCCGAATCGCAGGCCGTGCCGGCGGGCCGCGTCGGCGACCTCCGCGACCACGTCGCCCTGTCCGCCTCGCCACGGCGACGAGGCGACCGAGTAGGCGGTGACGTCACTCGGCCACAGGCAGAACCCGTCGTGGTGCTTGCAGGTGAGGATCACGCCGGTCATCCCGGCGCTCTTGAGCGCCGCGACCCACTGGTCGGCGTCGAGCCCGGCCGGGTCGAAGGCGGCCGGGTCGTCGTGTCCCTCGCCCCACTCCCGGTCCGTCATGGTGTTCATGCCGAAGTGGATGAAGCCGTAGAACTCCATTGCCTGCCAGGTGAGTTGGCGCTCGCTCGGGCGGACCGCGGCCAGCGCCCGCGCCTGTCCGGGCGCCGCGGCCGCGGTCACCGGAACCGCCGGTTGTACGAGGCGAGCAGGGCCAGCAGCCCGGCCAGCGCGGCGAGCATGAGCAGGAGGTTTCCCCACCCGACCGTCGTGCGCGCGGTGACGACGAGCGTGAGGCAGGCTGCCGCGACGAGCGTACGGGCGGTGACGAGCAGCGCCGTACGTGTCGATTCCTTCATGACGTTTCCTTCCACTGATGCCGCGAGCCACTGATGCCGGCCGGGGGTCAGCCCTTCACTCCGCCGGATGCCATGCCCGCGATGAGGCGGCGCTGGATGACCGCGTAGAGGATGAGGACGGGAACGATGACGATGACCATGCCGGCGTAGAGACGTCCGTAGTCGGCCGCCGCCTTCTGCGCGGTGAACAGGTTGAGCAGGCCGACCTGCAGCGTCTTGCCCTCGCCGGGGAGCAGGGTGAGCGCGATGATGAAGTCGTTCCAGTAGGCCAGGAAGTTGAACAGGATCACGGTGGTGACCGCCGGGCGCGCCATCGGGAGCATGACCTGGGTCATGATCCGGAAGCGGGACGCCCCGTCCAGGGCGGCGGCCTCCTCGTACTCGACCGGTATCGACCGGAAGTACGCGGTGAGCAGGTAGATGGTGAACGGGATCGACGTGGCCGCGTAGACGAGCGACAGGACTCCGGGGTTGTCGATGAAGAAGCCGCCGGGGAAGACGTCGACGAGTGCGCGGTCCCAGTCGACGAGCATGAGGAAGATCGGTACGACGATGTAGTTGACGTTGACGAAGAGCCCGGCCAGGAGCGCGGTCTCCACGACACGGCGGCCGCGGAACTCGTAGCGGGCGATGACGTAGGCCGCCGGCACCGAGACCGCCAGGACGAACACCAGCCCGAGCACCGTGACGAGCACCGAGGTCAGGAAGTACCGACCCATGTGCGCGGTGACGAAGGCGTCGACGTAGTTCTGGAAGTGCAGGCCCTTCGGCAGCGTCCAGGGGCTGCCGAAGAACTCGCCCTTCTGTTTGAGCGAGGCGAGCAGCACCCAGGCGACCGGCACCGCGATGGCGAGCGCGAGGGCGACGACGAGGGCGTAGGTGAGTGTCCGGCCCGTGCGGGGGCGGCCCATACGGGAGCGGGACGACGAGTTGATCGTAGTCATGGTGTCTGTCCTCGAAGAGCTCTCAGAACTGGAGGGGTTCGCGCTTCGTCGCCCGGCTCACCAGGAGCGACACGAGGAACGAGAACGCGAAGATGACGACACCGATGGCCATGCCGTAGCCGTACGACGAGTTCGTGTACGCCTGCTTGTACATGTAGTTGAGCAGGACGTCGGAGGAGCCGTCGGGTCCGCCGCCGGTCATCGCGCGGACGAGGACGAAGCTGAGGTTCACGGCGCTCATGACGAAGAACGTCAGCGTGGTGCGCAGGCTCTGCCAGATGAGCGGCAGCGTGATGGCGAAGAACTGCCGGGTGGCGGAGGCTCCGTCGAGCGCGCTCGCCTCGTACAGCTCCTCCGGGATGCTCGCCATGCCCGCCATGTAGAGGACCATGTAGTAGCCCAGCGACTGCCAGACCATCGCGATCGCCACGGAGTAGAGCACGATCTTCTGGTCGCCGAGCCAGACCTGTTGCAGGCCGTCGAGGGACAGCAGCCGGAGTGTGCCGTTGAGCAGGCCGTTCTTCTGGTCGTACACGGCGGAGAAGATCGCCGCGATCACGACCACCGAGAGCACGTTCGGGATGTAGAGGACGAACCGGTACAGGTTTCGCCCGCGCAGCCGTTGCCGGGTCATGATCGCGGCGAGGAACAGGCCCATGCTCATCGTCACGACGGTCACCACGACCAGGAGCGCGACCGTGTTCTGGAACGCGCGCACGAACTGCTTGTCGTCGAGGAGGTGGGTGAAGTTGTCGAGCCCCACGAAGCGCATGTCCGGGGAGAACCCGCCCCAGGAGTAGAGGGACATGCGGAACACGTTCACGGTCGGGATGATCATGAACACCGCGAAGAGCGCCAGCGCGGGGAGCAGGCAGGCGAGCACGAAGCCGGTGTTGCCCTGCCTGCGGGCCGGGGCCCGGGCGCCGTGCCGGGAACTCGCGGCGGACGGCGCCTTGTCGGCCGTTTCGGAGGTGCGGTTCGTCGAGCCTGGGGAGGGGGTGGAGAGGGTCGTCACCGTGCCGGTCCTTGGGTCGTACGAATACGAGGCAGTCCTGGGTGAGCGGAGAGGGGCTCCCGGGTCTCTCCCGGGGTGGAGAGGCACCGGCGGCGGCCCGGCATGGGCGGGCCGCCGCCGGGACCGTCAGTCGCCCGCCTGGCGCAGCTTCTCGCTGGCGTCGTTCAGCGCGGTCTGCCACTTGTCCTCGGTGGTGTCGCCGCTGATGATGCTGTTGGCGGTGTCGAAGAGCGTGGCCTTGATGTCGACGCCCTCGACGGGCGCGGCGGAGGCGAACCCGCCGACGAGCGCGGAGACCGACGGGTCCTCGTACACCTTGTAGAACTCGGCGTTCTCCCCGGACAGGCTGCTCGCGATGCCCTCGATCGGCTGGATCGCGTTCGACTTGGCGAAGGTCTTCGCCGCCTCGTCGGAGTACAGGTAGGCGATGAAGTCCTTTGCCGCGTCCTTGTTCCGGGCGGCGCTTGGGACCCAGGCCGACTCGACCGACGTCGTGATGTAGCGCTTGCCGCCCGCGGTGACCGCCGGCAGCGGCGTCAGCCCCCACTGGAAGCCCTTCGCACGCGGAGCGTCCGCCATCTCGCCGACGATCCAGGTCCCGTTCGGCATGAACAGCGCCTTGTTGTCGAGGACCAGCTGCTGGTTCTTGGTGAAGTCCTGCTCGTTGGCGTATCCGACGGTGGCCGGCGCGGCGTAGCCCAGCAGCCTGGTGGTGATGTCGAGGGCCTTGCGGGCGTCCGCCGACTTCCAGACGTCCTTCTTGTACGTCATGACGTCGGTGTAGAACTGCTCCCCGCCGACGTCGGCGAGGAGCGCGAAGAAGAACGAGTCGAGGTACCCGGCGGTCGGGTAGGTGAACAGCGGTATGCCCTGCTTTTTGGCCGTGTCTCCGAGCGCGAACATCTCGTCCCAGGTGCCGGGGACCTTCCAGCCCTTCTGCTCGAACAGGCCCTGGTTGTAGAAGAGTCCGGTCGGCGCGTAGTACATCGGCATGAGATACGTCTGATCGTTGCCGTACGGGTTGGTGTTGAGGTTGCCGACGATGTTCTTGGTGAGCTTGTCCCCCACGGTCCTGTCCTCGCCGGGGACCTTCGCCTTGAGCACCGGGGTGAGGTCCTCCAGGGCCTTGTCCTTGATGAGGGTCTCGGTGAGGGCGGCCTTGCGGCCCTGGCCGAGCACGACGACGTCCGGGTACTTGCCCGCCTTCATGTTCGGGGTGATCTCGTCCTCGATGCTCTTCGAGATCTGCAACTGGACATCGATATCGGGGTGCGAGGCCTCGTACTGCTTGATGACCTGCGTGTACATGGCGCGGCCGTAGCCGCCTTCGAGGGCGGCGACCTTGAGGGTCGTCTTGCCGGATTCCGAGCTGCTCCCGCCGCCGGAACAGCCGGCGAGCAGTCCGAGCACCGTGACCGCGGCGCCCGCGAGGACGAGCGATCTCCTCATGTGGGGTCCTTCCCGTGGACAGTTGCCCACCTGGCTGCGAGCGGTGGAGCAGGTCCGGGGCCGGCCCCGTCGGAGGCCACACCGCCGTGACGCCGCACCACCGCGCCCGAGGTCCGGACCACATGGCGATCCGGACTTGTTACGGTGGCACCGATAACATGAGGCCTTACGGTGGCACCGATCCGTATGAAGGCGCAAGGGGCCCACATGAGGCATTTCAGAGAGCGGGCACACGGAGCCCGGTGGGCTAACGGCCCACACAAGGTCGGTCGGTGAACGGCTGACCCGAGCCCCGGTCGGCGAACGGCTGAGCCGAAGCTCAGGAGGAGCGCGGCGGTGCCGTGGAGGCGCGTACCGACAGTGACGCGGTGGTGACGGATTCGTCGGCGTCGGCGTCGTCGCCCCGCAGCAGCAGGGCGACGGCCGCCGCGCCGTAGCGGTAGAAGTCCTGCCGGACGGTCGTCAGCGGCGGAGAGCAGTAGGACGCCAGGGCGATGTCGTCGACGCTCACGATGGACACGTCGTCGGGCACCGACCGGCCGCGCTCGCGCAGGGCGCGGATCACCCCGAAGGCCATCTCGTCGCTGGCGACGAAGATCGCGGTCACTTCCGGGATCATCGCGATGATCTGTCCCTGCCGGTGTCCCGAGTCGGGCGACCAGTCGCCTTCGAGGACCGGCGGCGCCTCGATCCCGGCCGCCGCCAGGCATTCCTGCCAGCCCTGTCGCCGCTGGCGCGCCTCGATCCACTCGTCCGGCCCGGAGATGTGCCAGACCTGGCGGTGTCCCAGGTCGAGCAGGTGCCGCGTGGCGACACGGCCCGCTTCCTGCTGGTCGATCCCGAGCACTCGGGCGCCCGCCGTCCGCGAGCCGTCGAGGGTGACGGTCGGGATGTCGCGGGTGATGTCCTCCATTTTCGGCGTCACGGAGATGAGCGGCACGGCGATGACGAAGCCGTCGACGCCCTGGTCGGCGAGCTTGGACAGGGCTCGCTCCATCAGGCCGGTGTCGAGCGCGGCGATGGTCGCGATGTTCACCGCGTACCCGGCCTCACCGGCGGCCGCCTCGACGCCGGCCGTCACCGCCGAGCGCGAGTAGTACCCGCCGGACGCCAGCAGTACGAGCCCGATGGTGTGGCTGCGCCCGGAGGAGAGCGCCCTGGCGGCGCTGTTGAACCGGTAGCCGACCTGTTCCACGGCGGCGAGCACGCGCCTTTTGGTCTCGGGGTTGACGTTGGGTGAGCCGCGGAGCGCACGCGAGACGGTCTGCGCCGACACGCCGGCGGTCCGGGCCACGTCGGTCATGGTCGGCTGCCCCGGCCTCGCGGTGCCCTCGGTCATGGCGCTCCTCTCGCGCGGCCGGCGCGCCTGCTCGTCGCGGCCGTCCATCAGATCCTATCCAACCTTGTTACTCATGGCATCGATAACATACGCTCACACGGTGACTGAGCCGCCCACCACACACATGTCTGAGGCCCACACCACGACCGACGCGGCGGCCGGTGCCGCGACCGACGCCGCGGTCACCGCCGCCGTCGGCGCGCTCACCTGGCACCGAGGCCGCGTCCACCGGCACGGCGTCCCCCATCGCATCCTGTCCGGGGCACTGCACTACTTCCGCGTCCACCCCGAGCTCTGGCGGGACCGGATCCGCCGGCTCGCCGACCTCGGGCTCAACACGGTCGACACCTACGTGCCCTGGAACTTCCATCAGCCCCACCAGGACGAGGCGCCACGCTTCGACGGCTGGCGGGACATCGAGCGGTTCGTCCGCACAGCGGGCGAGGAGGGCCTCGACGTCATCGTCCGGCCCGGCCCGTACATCTGCGCGGAGTGGTCCAACGGCGGACTGCCGAGCTGGCTCACCGGCCGGGACGTCGCGGTCCGCAGCTCGGATCCGGCGTTCACCTCCGCCGTCGGCCGCTGGTTCGACGAGCTGGTCCCGCGTATCGCCGCGCTCCAGGCATCCGAGGGCGGGCCGGTCGTGGCGGTGCAGGTGGAGAACGAGTTCGGCAGCTACGGCGACGACCACGCCTACCTTCGCTGGAATCGCCAGGCCCTGACCACACGGGGCATCCGGGAGCTGCTGTTCACCGCCGACGGCCCCACCGAGCTCATGCTGGACGGCGGCACCCTGCCCGGGACGCTGACGGCCGTCACCCTGGGCTCCAAGCCCGACGCCGCCCGGCAGCTCCTCGCCGCGCGGCGACCGGACGAGCCGTTCGTCGTCGCCGAGTTCTGGAACGGCTGGTTCGACCACTGGGGCAAGCCGCACCACGTCCGCGGGGTGGACAGCGCGGTCCGCACACTGCGCGGCATCATCGCCGACGGCGGCAGCGTGAGCATCTACATGGCCCACGGCGGCACCAACTTCGGGCTGTGGGCGGGCGCCAACGACCACGAGGGCCGACTGGACCCCGTGGTGACGAGCTACGACTCCGACGCGCCGATCGCCGAGGACGGCAGCCTGACCGCCAAGTTCTTCGCCATGCGCGAGGCGCTCGGCGCACGCGGCCCCCTCCGCTCCCTCGCACGCCTGCCGACGCTCCCCCCGACCCGCGTCCCGCTCGTCCACCGCGCCGACCTGCTCGCCGGCCTCCGCGCCGTACCGGCCCCGACCTCCACCGCCCCGCGCCCCGCCTCGTTCGAGCGTCTCGGCCTCGACGCGGGAATGGTCCTGCACACCGCGCACCCGCGCATCCCGCCGGGCGAGCACCGGCTGGTCCTGACCGACGTACGCGACCGGGCCCTGGTCTTCGCCGACGGCACGTTGCTCGGCGTCGCCGATCCCGATGCCCCGGAACTCCCCCTCCACGGAACCGGCGACGTCGTACGGCTGGAGGTCCTGGTCGAGAACCTCGGCCGGGTGAACTACGGGCCGGGCATCGGCCGGCACAAGGGCCTGCTCGGTCCCGTCCTCGTCGACCGGCGCATCGTGCAGGGCTGGGACAGCACGCCGGTCGCGCTGCAGGAGTGGTCCTTCACGGAACTGGCGGGCGCGGTCGCCGCCGGTCCCGCGAGCACGCACGCCGGATTCGCCGTCGCGACGGTCGACGTCGACACGCCCGCGGACACCTTCCTCGCGCTGCCCGGATCGAGCCGTGGCCTCGTCTGGGTCAACGGGTTCCTGCTCGGCCGCTACCGGGAGATCGGGCCGCAGGTCACGCTGTACTGCCCGGCACCGCTGCTGCGCGTCGGCGAGAACACCGTGACGGTCCTCGAGCTGGAACGGCTGGGCGCCACCCTGGAGTTGCGGGATCGTCCCGAGCTGGGACCGCCGGAGGAGTACGTCGAGGAGTTCGGCTGACGACGTTCGCCCTTCTGAACGGGTGGCCCCTGTCCCTGCGCCATGTGACCCGAGGCCTCGGGTTGTCCGGAGTCAGGCGAAGGCGGCGACCCAAGAGAGCGCGGAAGTCACGAGTCTTACAGGCACGGACCGGGCACGGCCGCGGTTTCACCCGGGCAGGTCATGCCGCGCCTCCGTATTCGCGGAGGTACGCCTCGATGGCATGTATGTCTGGTAAGTCTTTGGCGCGGCGTAGGAGTTGCTTGTAACGCAGGACTTGTTCAAGTCGGACGAAGCGAACCCCGTCGACGGTGATGGCCTCGTCGATCATGGCACTGACATCGTCCCCGTCGGTAACCCAGGTGGAGAAGACCTCTATTCGCCCACCCCAGAACTTTGCGACTGGATTTCCCTTTATCTTTGATCGTCCCATGTCACCGATCTCTGTCGCCTTCTC
This sequence comes from Streptomyces sp. NPDC002838, assembly GCF_040295365.1. Taxonomy (NCBI): domain Bacteria; kingdom Bacillati; phylum Actinomycetota; class Actinomycetes; order Kitasatosporales; family Streptomycetaceae; genus Streptomyces; species Streptomyces sp. NPDC002838. The sequence goes on from NZ_JBEOVF010000029.1 coordinate 92,653, forward strand.
CCACGCTCGCCCGCGAGCTACCACGTCCAGATCGCCGATGCCGGACCTCAGGCCGGCGACGAGCATGGGGCCGCTGCCATGGACGGCAAAGTCTTCAGCGGGTAGGTCCAGGGCTTTCAGTCGCTGGATCAAAGGGTGGGTCGACACGCGTGAGGCAGAGCGAGCAAGCACGAGGATCTCCAGGTCGTCCGAGGGGTTCGGTACCGAGCGTGCCTTGCCTCGAGGGCTCACCGCATGCGGTCACTGCCTCAGTGGGCGGGGAGGGGGATGAGTAGCTTCGCCTATTCACGACGGAGATCACTTCGGTGTACGGGACCCGCTTCGCCGGTTCGGCAGCACGAGGAGCGAGGTCGGCCTGGATGCCTTGCATGTGCGGTAGGCGACAAGAGGGGAAGCATCTCATTTTGAGTGTGGACAACTACACTCTTCTCTATGGTGAATAACGCTTCCTTCTGCATCGTTGATGTATTGAGCGAGAGGCAGCGGGCCGAACTCGAGGCCCAAGGCTCGCCGGTGCGCTTCCCCGTGGGCCACACGATCTTCCTGGAAGGTCAGCCCTCGCGATCCGTTCTGGTCATCCAGGAGGGCAACGTGAAGATCACGCAGCGCGCCGAGGACAAGACGGAGGTGCTGCTCGCCGTCCGAGGTCCCGGCGAGGTCATGGGGGACGAGGGAGTGCTCATGCAGGAGCCGCGTTCTGCCACGGTGACCACCGTCACCGAGGTCGCCGGGGTGGACATCGCAGCCGCTGATCTACTGGCCTTCGTCGAGAAGCATCATCTATGGCCGGTCATGTATCGGGCTGCGGTTCGTCGTCGCCGCGAGTCCGACCAGACATCACTGCTCGCCCGGTTGGACGTGAAGAGCCGGTTGGCTCGTTGGCTGGTGGAGCTGGTCGACGACATCGGCAAACGCGAAGAGGAGGGCTGGGTGATCTCGGCAGCGCTGTCACAGCGCGATCTTGCCAGTCACATCGGCGCGTCCAGGGATGCGGTGGCCATCGAACTGAGGCGCCTGCGCGAGCTGGGGGTCGTCACCACGGGTAGGCGCCAGATCGTCGTCAATGATCTAGACGAGCTGCGGAAGATTGCTGAGAGCTGAGTATGGACATCATCTTTCGTGTGTGTAGTAATACACAGAGAGGAGATGAGTGGTCCGAGATGTAAGGAGGAGTGGGTCATGACCTTGGAGCTGATGGGCGCCGCGTGCCTGGCGATCGCTATCGTCAGTGGAGGCCTGAAGATCAACGAGGTGGAGCTGCCGCGACTGCCCCGACACTGGCATGTGGCGCTGGTTGTGGCAGGGGTGATGTTCATCGGATTGGGTGTGTCATCGCCGGAGGTGACCGTGCAGGCTGAATCCCTCGGCAGGGGGACGGTCGTGTATTGATCCAGCCCTCTCGTGGAGAGGGTGGAGAATGGAGTGGCGATATGGACGAGGAACTCGGCCCCTTCCAGGACATCTGGGATGCTTGGGAGGAGGCTCACGAAGAAATTACTCGTAAGCCACTCTCTCATTTCCGCAAAGCCACGGAGATTCAATTCGACGAGATGGAAGAGCATCTCGCCATGAAAGACCGGGACGCTGCGGGGCGTGAAGCGGCTGACATCATCAGCATCGCTCTGAATACCTTGCGCTGGCTCGGCTATACCCCGTCCCAGGTCGCTGAAATCGCGAGATCTCGCGCGGAGAACCGCATGAAGGGGCAGGCTCTCGCGATCCTCGACAAGTACGAAGGTCGCTACGGAATTTGATCCTTCGTTCTTCGCCCTTCGCGGTGCTCGGGGAGCGCGTAGGGAGCGGAAGCATCCGAGGGCCGGGCACGTCGCCCGCCCGGGCGAGAGGCCGCCCTCAGCGCGGTGGACGACCTCCGGCGGTGGATGAGCCGAGGCGGCGTCATCATGCCGGAGATCACGGAGACGACCCGGGTGCCGCCCAGTCCGTTCGGACCCATTACCGCGCGCTGGACATGGATCTCGCCGACGCCGTGAACTGGCGCTCGCCGCCGAGGTCCTGGCCTCCCGCACGATCTCCGGTATGTCGCTCCCCGACGATTCGGGATTCACGCTCGGGTTCTGGATCGCCACCGGATACTTGGATGGCCCGGGAAAGATTCATCCCTGCCGCAATCTCGGGACCCTTGAAAACCCGCACGGGAAGCCTTCCTGGCTGGAGGGATCTTGCCTGGTCCCGCCCGCGACACCGCACGGTCCGACCTCTCTCGTCGGCCTCGGCCTGTCGCTGTCGATCCCGGGCCTGTGACCGTGTGCGCGCTTGCCGACGTGGGGGGCAAGCCGTGCGCCGACACGAAAACTCCTGCGCGCACTCGATCCCGACCGGCACCCGCTGATCGTCATGGGGCACGCCGAGTCCCTCGGAAGGCGACAGGACCGCCCTGGAGACCCGGCGTGGCGCAGGTCGGCTGTCGGTCCTTGCCGGTGCCTTGCCGCGCTGGTGGACGACCGTGCGCTCCATGGCGGCGCTGGTCGCGAACCGTGAGATCGCCCCGTCACAGGCCCCTGTCAAATCCCCACGTTCCGGAAGCACTTGGGAGTCATGACCCGATCGCGGTGCGAATGAGCCGATTAAATCGTTTCAATATCAACTCAAGTCAATTCCGCGCCATCTGTTGACCCTCTTCTGTGCCTGCCTCTAACCTCCCGGCACCCTGACTGAAACCTTTCACCCTCGAAGGTGCCCCATGCCCAGACCCCTGTCGCGCCGTAGCCTCCTCCAACTGGGCGGCGCCGTGGCCGCCTCCGTCGTCCTCACCGGGCCTCGCGCGGTCGCCGCCGCGCAGGGCAAGGGCGGGCCCCCCGCGCCGACCGGGATGCTGACCGACCTGCTGCCGAAGGGGCTGGGTACCACCGCAGGGAAGCAGCCGCGGTTCAGCTGGCAGGTCCCCGACTTCGGCGTAGGCACCCTCCAGCGCGCCTACCAGCTGCAGCTCGCCGCCACCCCGGCCGGGTTCGAGGACGACCAGCTGCTCTGGGACAGCGGGAAGGTGGTCTCCAGTGCATCCACCGCCGTGAGCTACGAGGGACCGGCGCTGAAGCCCCGTACCGCCTACTGGTGGCGGGTCAGCAGCTGGGGGGACAAGGGCGAGCGGTCGTCCTGGTCGGAGCCGGTGCTGCTGGCCACTTCGGTGGAGGACGAGTGGGAGGCCGAGCCGATCTGGGTCAAGGCCGGGCCGACGATGACCGACGGCACCTTCGCCACCCGGCTGAAGATCACCACGGTGGCCGCAGGCCTGTGGTTCCGGGCCGGCAACACCGCCAACAACTACATGTGGCAGCTGCGCGCCGGCAGCACCGCCGCAGTGCTGCGCAAGCACGTGTGCGTGAACGGGACGTACACCGTCCTCGGCGAGGTCACGCTGCCCTTCCCGGTCAACACCGGTGAGTGGGTGGACTTCGCGGTCACCATGTCCGGCTCCACCTTCACCACCACCGTCAACGGCACCGTCGTCGACACGACCACCCACACCCGCTACACCTCGGGCAACGTCGGCCTGCGCAACGGCTCCACCGAATCACAGGCGTACGACAGCGTCCGCTTCACCGCCGCCGACGGCACGGTGCTGCTGCAGGACGACTTCGCCTCCGACAAGGGCACCTTCTCCGCCGGCACCGTGGCGAACGGCGTGCTCACCTTCCAGAACGGTGCCTCCTCGCTCTCCTCCTACGGCGCCGACGACACCTGGGCCCTGCTCCGCCACGAGTACGACCTGGCCGGCAAGGACATCGCCGCCGCCATCCTCTACGTCGCGGCCACCTCCGCCACCCCCGCCCGGCAGTACGTGGCCAAGGTGTGGAGCAACGGCAGCCTGGTCGGCCACGCCTCGGTGCGCTCCGGCAGCGGGGTGGCGTACCAGGCCTTCGACATCACCGACACGCTGCGCTCGGGCAAGGCCAACGCTCTGTCCGCGCTCTGCCACACCACCTCGCAGCAGAAGTTCCTGGCCCAGCTGGAGGTCACGTATGCCGACGGCAGCCGGGCCACCATCGGCTCCGGCGGCGACTGGAAGGCCCGCCGCCAGGCCGGTCTGCTGCCGGCCAAGGGCAGCGCCGGCAGCAGCTACTTCACCGTTCCCCAGGAGTACTGGGACCTGCGCCAGGAGCCCGTCGGCTGGACCGAGCCCGGCTTCGACGACAGCGGCTGGTCCGCCCCCGCCGCCCGCGCAGCCATCGACGGCCTCGTCCCCGCGCCGATCGAGCCGGTACGGCTGCACGACGTCACCCCGGCCAAGGTCACCAAGGTGGCCGACGGCCGCTGGCTGGTGGACCTGGGCCGGGAGATCGTCGGCGGGCTGGCGCTGGAGGTCACCGGAACCGCCGGTGAGACCGTCGAGGTGCGCCTCGGCGAGGAGCTGAACACCGACGGCACCGTGAAGTACCAGCTGCGTGCCACCAACACCTACCGCGAGGTGTGGACCCTGCGCGACGGCGCCCAGCGCTTCGAGCACTGGGGTTACCGCGGCTTCCGCTGGGCGGAGCTGCGCACTTCCCTGGACCTCTCCGGGGCGACCGTCACCGGCCGCGCCTGGAAGCTGGACTGGGACGACTCCCAGACCTCCTTCCGCAGCTCCGACCCCGGCCTGGACCGGGTCTGGGAGCTGTGCCGCTACTCCATCGAAGCCACCCGCGGCGACCTCTACACGGACACCCCGACCCGCGAGCGCGGCCCGTACGAGGGCGACGCGCTGATCAACCAGCTCTCCGAGTACGGCGTCCAGCGCTCCTACGCGCTGGCCCGGTGGTCCAACGACTACCTGGTACGCCGGGGCACCTGGCCCACCGAGTACCGGCTGATGTGCGCGATATCCGCCTGGGAGGACTACCTCGCCACCGGCGACGACCGGCAGCTCGCCAAGGACTACGACCTGCTCGTCGCCAAGAACCTCACCTCCTACCTGGGCTCCGACGGCCTCGTCCACAAGTCGCCCGGCAACACCAGCCAGGACCTCGGCGACCTGGTGGACTGGCCGGCCGCCAGCCGCGACGGCTACGTCTTCACCAACGTCAACACCGTCGTCAACGCCTTCCAGTACGCGGCCTTCGACGCCCTCGCCAAGTGCGCCACCGCCCTCGGCAAGACCGCCGACGCCACGTCCCTGCGCCACCGGGGCGACACCCTCGCCGCCGCCATGCGCGACACCCTGCTCGACAGCTCGGCGGGCAGGTTCCGCGACGGCGCCGGCACCGCCCACAGCGCCCAGCACGCCACCGCCTTCCCGGTGGCGCTCGGAGTCGCCGACGCCCTGGACGACGTCGTACTGGCCAGAATCGGCGACACGCTCGCCGCGGGCGGCATGAGGGTGAGCGTCTACGGGTCGCAGTTCCTCCTCGACGCGCTCTTCCGGCTCGGCCGGTCCGACGCCGCCCTCGGGCTGCTCACCTCGAAGGCCACCAACTCCTGGCTGCACATGCTGGACGACCTGAAGGCCACCATCGTCACCGAGGCCTGGGATCCGTCGCTGAAGCCCAACATGACCCTCTCCCACGCGTGGGCCTCCGCCCCGGCCAACGCCATCGCCAGGCATGTGCTGGGCGTGCAGGTCACGGAGGCGGGCGCGGCCGAGTTCCGGATCCGGCCCAGGACCGGTGACCTCACCGAGGTCGACGGCATGGTCCCGTCCCTGCGCGGCCCGGTCTCGGTCTCCGTCCGCCGCTCCGCCGGTGCCCACTCCCTGAAGGTGACCGTGCCGCCCAACACCCGCGCCGTTTTGGAGCTGGAGATCGGCGACGCCGACCCGGCGTCCTACCAGGTGACCGCGGCCACCCAGGGGAACAGCGGCAGAGCCAAGGCGACATCGTTCACCGATCTGACCGGAACGGTGCTGCGGGTCGGCCCGGTCGGCTCCGGCACCGCGACGGTCGCGTTGACGCGGTAGCCCACCAGCGAGAGCGCGGTGGGCCATCCTCAGCGGTCGCCTAGGGCCTGTCCGGCGGATCAGGTCGCAGGAAATCGGCGGGGACCCGTTAACGCAGGTGAGCGGGGTCTGGTGCGTGCAGCTGCAAGGCGGAGGAGGGAGTCGACGCGATGGGGGCCCTCCGCGAGTGCATTCGCGCGTGGGGGAGTCGGCGACCGACGACAACGCGGCAGATGGGCGTGTCAGACCCCGCGTCTGCGGCATGATCCGCCGGACAGGCCCTGGCCGGCCGGAGTGGCCGCCCACGCCCTGGACCTCGGTCACGTCGGCCGGGAGAGGTTCAGCGGCTCGCGGAGTCCAGCGCCGGCTGGAGTGACTGTCGGTAGCCCTCGCTGGTGTACGTGGCTGCGGAGACGGTGTCGGTGTCGGCGCCTCTCTCGTCAGCTGCGGGACGGCGCAGTCGGCGGCGGTTCATGGTGGGGCAAGTTCATGGTGGGGCGCCGTCGGCCACTGGTCCCGGCTGTGCCTCACCCTGCGCGTTCGAGCCCACAGGCCCGTGCCGACGCACTCAGCTGGAACCGTCGGGCCCTTCCTTCGCGGCGCGGCGGTACTCGGCGTTGATGCGCTGTGCTTCCTCAAGCTGGTCCTCAAGGATGACGATGCGGCAGGCAGCCTCGATCGGTGTCCCTTTGTCGACGAGTTCACGGGCGCGAGCGGCGATCCGCAGTTGGTAGCGGGAGTACCGCCGGTGCCCGCCTTCCGAGCGGAGCGGAGTGATCAGACGGGCCTCACCGATGGCCCGGAGGAATCCGGGGGTGGTGCCGAGCATCTCGGCGGCCCGGCCCATCGTGTACGCGGGGTAGTCGTCGTCGTCCAGACGACCGCTGAGCGGAGTATCTGCTGTCATTTGACCTCGTTGTGCGACGCGTCGAGGGGCCCTGGTGCCGTACGGCACCAGGGCCCCGAAGGAAGTTGAACACCATCTGTCGGCCCTACTGCTGTGCCGACCTTCTGTTTCCGCTACCCGGCCCGGGAGAGGGGCGGGAGTGCGGGGATCGTGGATACGTGACCGGGGACCACCTTCCAATCCGGGGTCTTGCGGTACCCGGCCGAATGCTGCTCGGGCCGGGTCATCCTGATGGCGTCTGCTCCCTTCGTGCTTCCTCTGTTGCTTGTCGGCAGCCCCTCAACCTGCGAGCCGCCCAGTGCGACTGTCAGTCCCGTCACCGTCCTGCGAACAACGTGGCTTCGGAACTCCACAGTCGCCCTGACCTGCGAACTTCATGTACTGCTGCCCGCCAGTTCGTGTCTGCCGGGCTTCCTTGACCCTGTCTACGAAAGGAACCTTAACCAGAGCGCCAGCCAATGTCTACTCCAGCGAGCACAGGTTTCGGCTCTCTTGGGGCGTAAGTATTCTGCGACAGTTGGCAGCGCGGGCACGGTGGACCATGGCTCCAGCGCCCGGATCCCTCACCGTGCTGGCCGGCAGCCTCGTGTCGGCGCCCGCGGTGACGTCCGGGAAGTGAGGGCAGAGGTCCGGCCGCCGCCTAAAATCGGCTCATGTCGAAACCTGACGACCTGCTCGTGGACATTTCCGCCATGGTGGAGTCCGCGCAAAGCAATCAGATGTCGCTGACTGTGGTTGTCGGCGGAGCTGTCATCACCGGCCGACTGGCTCCCGAAGCCGTGTGGAGGGAGCGCGTGTCGGAGGTGCTGAAGGGCTCGGACCGTCTCGGCCCGTTCTCCGATGTCTTCACAGCCGACCGGACGGAGGACCGGCCCGACCGCGGCGAGGCGCCCACGCATCTGCACTTCCATCTGGCTCGGATCCTGCAGGGCAGTGTCGGGATCCCCGAGACGGGTGGAATGTATCGTGTCGCGATCAGCGACGTCAGTGCCTGGACCGTGGGCGACTTCAGTTACTCCGAACGCTGAGACGCCCCGTGACGAGGGCCCTGCCGACGTGCGTCGGCAGGGCCCTCATCGATGTTCTGGTGTCGGCTTCCGCCGGTCCTCAAGGTCTCAGGGGGTGGGCCTGCCGAGCAGGGCCTCTGCGGTCTGCAACGGTGTAAGGGCGCGCGCGGTGGGTGCGCTCTCATGGCCGTTGCGGCAGGTGAAACCGAGGCGGCTCATGGCGCGGGTGACTTCACCGCTGGTGAAGTCGCGGCGGTCCTGTCGGGTGATGACCTCGCCCACTTGCTTGACGGGGTAGTGGCGGCGGCCGATGAGCACGGACTCACCCGTGACGGGCTCGGGCTTGACGCCCTTCATGGAGGCCAGTACCTCGCTCTTGGACAGGTCGAACGGGAACCGGGCGATGACACAGCGCATGATGCCTCACAGGGAAGGGGGAAACGAGTACGGGGCTGATCGGGTGAGGCGGATCAGGGGGAGAGCGTGAGCACGCCGAGGGCGCGGCCGTGCACCCCGGTGACGATGGGCAGGGCACTGGGTTGCCGGTGCCGCGTCGCGGGCCCGTCTCCGACCGTCATGGTCGCGGGTGAGGTGGACGGTCCACCGGCGCCGAGGATGTCCCGTAGCCGGATCCGGTCCGTGTAGGCGCAGCTGTCGCGGACGACGGAGAGCTGGGCCCGGGTGATCGAGCTCGTGCACTGTTCGTCCTTGTCACAGACGAGCAGATACCCGACTTGGGCACTGGCCATGACCGACAGGGCCACCTCGACGGTCATGTCGTCAGGGACCCGCAGTGCGGATACGCCGACGGCGCCGACCACGGTCGGTGGCGCTGAAGCGGGGTCCGCAGGGCGCTGCAGCATCTGAACCGGCGTCAAGGTGGAGCCTCCTGTGAGGACGGGCCTGCGAAGTCGGGTGAGTTTTCCGCCCACGTGGGCGGCATGATCCGCCGGACAGGCCCTAGGCCGCCTGGTTGGAGGCGGACGGCCGCTGTGCCGCGCGGCCGCGGCGGCGGCCCCGGGAGGGGGACGAGGAGGAGGCGCCGCGCCGGGGGCGTTCGACGATCGGCCTCGCGATGGTGACCGGGACGCCCGAAGGGGGCTGAGCGCCTGTGATGCGGCTCAACTCCGCTTCACCCGAGTTCACCTGGGTGACTCGGGGGGTGATGCCGGCGGCAGCCATCAGTCGGCTCACGTCGCGGCGCTGGTTGGGGATCACCAGGGTGACGACGCTGCCGGACTCGCCGGCGCGTGCCGTGCGGCCGCCACGGTGCAGATAGTCCTTGTGGTCGCTGGGCGGATCGACGTTCACGACCAGATCGAGGTTGTCGACGTGGATTCCGCGCGCCGCGACATTGGTCGCCACCAGGACCGTCACATGCCCGGTCTTGAACTGGGTCAGGGTCCGTGTGCGCTGCGGCTGGGACTTGCCACCGTGCAGGGCGCCGGCGCGGACGCCACTGTTCAGCAGGTGCTCGGTCAGCCGGTCCACCGCGTGCTTGGTGTCCAGGAACATGAGCACCCGGCCCTCGCGTGCCGCGATCTCGGTGGTTGTCCGGTGCTTGTCCACGCCGCGTACGTGGAGTACGTGGTGCTCCATGGTGGTGACCGCACCCGCGGACGGGTCGACGGAGTGGACCACCGGGTCGGTCAGGTAGCGGCGGACCAGCAGGTCGACGTTGCGGTCCAGAGTGGCCGAGAAGAGCATCCGCTGCCCCTCGGGACGCACTTGGTCGAGCAGGGCGGTGACCTGGGGCATGAAGCCCATGTCGGTCATCTGGTCGGCCTCGTCGAGGACGGTGACGGCGACGCGGTCGAGCCGGCAGTGGCCGCGGTCGATGAGGTCCTTGAGCCGGCCCGGCGTGGCGACGACGACCTCCGCACCGGCACGCAGCGCACCGGCCTGCCTGCCGATCGACATCCCGCCGACCACGGTGGTCAGACGCAGCCGCACAGCGCGGGCGTACGGAGTGAGCGCGTCGGTGACCTGTTGGGCCAGCTCGCGGGTGGGTACGAGGACGAGGGCCAGCGGCTGCCGGGGCTCGGCGCGCTGACCGGCCGTACGGGCGAGGAGCGCGAGGCCGAAGGCGAGGGTCTTGCCCGAACCGGTGCGGCCACGGCCGAGTACGTCGCGACCCGCGAGGGAGTTCGGCAGGGTCGCCGCCTGGATCGGGAACGGTACGGTCACGCCTTCGTGGCCGAGCGCGGCCAGCAACGGCGCCGGCATGGCGAGATCGGCGAACGCCTCGACGGCACCGAGCGCCGGGGTGATCGTCTTCGGCAGTGCGAACTCGCCCTGAGGCGCGGCCTGTCGACGTCCGTGACCTTCGGGACGGCGCGGAGCACCGTAGCGGCTGCCGCCCCTTTTGGAGCCGGAACTTCCGGTGCGAGTGCGGGCGAAGCGATCGTTTGTACGCGTGCGGTCCATGCGGAACCTTCCTTGATGTGGCGCGTATCAAGGAATTCCCGCAGCGAATGAGCAGCGCAGGGAATCGCGAGAACGAGCCGAAGACAATGCGGGCGGAGTCTGCGCCCTGAAAAGCGATCAGCTGGGGCCCGCACCCCAAGGTGCGGGCCCCAGCTGCGAAGTACGTGTCAGCGTCAGGCGGGAACGATGTTCTCGGCCGTCGGGCCCTTCTGGCCCTGCGCGATGTCGAAGGTCACCTTCTGGCCCTCCGACAGCTCACGGAAGCCCTGAGCGGCGATGTTCGAGTAGTGAGCGAAGACATCGGCGCCGCCGCCGTCCTGCTCGATGAAGCCGAAGCCCTTTTCCGCGTTGAACCACTTCACAGTGCCGGCAGCCATCTCGAATCTCCTTTGGGGATGCTCGGAGTTCACACTTTGCGGACTCCGCGTCGCCGTGATGATCACCCCGCCGGAAATTAACCGGAGACGTAAGAACCTCTACCGGTATATGAAACCGGTGAGGGTGCTCCCAAGTGTTCGGAAACCACAACTGCAACTGAGGTCGACAGTAGCACGGTGCGATCGACCGTGTGCGGTGAATGACTCTGCTCTGCCTGTCGAGTAAGGAACCTTCATCGAGCGCGGCGTCCATTTCTCATTTCGTGGACACAGATATTGGATTGCCCGGACCACAACGTGCCCCGCGTCCCGCGACGAGTTCCTCCGAACCCGCACCGCTGAGAGTGCTCAGGACGGAGAAGACTCCGACGACCGCACCGTGCGGGCGGCCCTGACAGGGCGGACCGCCGCCGTCTACAAGGAGCTGGTCTGCAAGGGCGCGGCCTGGGGCGTCGCCAACCCGTTGCTCATACCGACCCGGCGCCGCCGCGTGGTGCGGGAACCGGCCCGGGCGGACTCGACGGTCAAGGCGCCGGCCTGACTCGCACATCAGAGCACACCGCCGTTACCTCGGGTTCGGCTAGGTGGGTGACGGCGTCTGTGATGGTGTGGCGGCCTCTTCCTGGTCCAGGACGAAGCTCGATTGCGCCTTCTCATTCAGCACAAGTGCCTCGGCCAGGTAGGTGCCGGAGGATGCGGGGTCGGCCTGGTAGCAGCCCTTGGTGTTGGGCCTGCGGTCCCAGTGGAAGTCGACGGTGACGGGCTTGTTGTGCGCAAGCTGTGCCCAGCGCTGCCCGTTATGGCCGAACGTGCAGGCAGATGACTTCCACGTTTCCCCGGAGTCCCCGGCTCGGGCCACCATGAGGTAGGCATCGGTACGGCTGAGATTGATCCGGCAAGGCAACGCACCGCCGGCACCGGTGTCCGCCCTCACCGACAGTTTCAGGTGCGGGTCCTCGTCGACGTAGACGTTGAAAACCGAGGACAGCTGCACGGTGATGTCGGCACCGGTGCAGGCCCTCAATTCCATGACTGCCGCTGTGTTGACCGGCCGGTTGCCGATGTCGGCCACGTCATCGGCGGCCGACCGGCTGGGCAGCGCGGTGCGGGACGGTGAGGCCGACGAAGACTTCGGTGAAGCCTCATGGCCCGCCGGAGTCTCGGAGCCCTCGGGAACCAGCAGCAAGGCCAGTCCCAGGCCCACCCCGACAACGCTTGCGACCGCCACCGACAGCGCACGCCACGGCACACTGTGTCCGTTCCTGACCGGTTCAACGCCCCCGCCCCGTGACCGCACGGAGAGTCGGGGCAGTGCGGCAGACTCGGACGAGTGGGGAGAACGGATGGCTGCCGGGGCGGGGCCGTGCCTGTCTCGGTGTGCGTCGAAGCGGCCCAGCAACTCCTCGGCGGTCTCTCCCATGCCGAGGTCACGCAACGAGCGCGCCATCCGGGCCACCGGCCGGGGCGGGTTCTGCTCAGCCACCCAGATGCTCAGATGCCTGATCCGGTGCTGCTGCCTCGCAGCATGGAGCGCCTGTACGACGCGCGCTGTCTGTACGTCCGAGTCCTGACGTGAACTCAGCCCCAGGAACACGGCCTCCATGTCCGTCACCGCGCCGGACGTGGTCTCCAGGAGGGTCAGAAGCTCGGACAACGACGCAGGGGACAGCTCGCGCCCTGCCTGCCTCAGTCGTTCCGGAGCCATTCGATGACCGAGGGGATGCCGCGCGTTGCCCAGCGAAGCCCACTCCTCCCAGACCCGCACCGCGTCTGCGTCCCGCCCTTGTTCCCGCCACGCCTGTGCCTGTCCGACCTGTCGGGCTCGCAGCTTCCACAGGCGAGTGACGGCGGCTTCCGGAATCGCCGGATCCCGGAGGACTTCCACGAAGTCGAGTCGGTCCGCCACGCATGCCAGTCCTGCCTGCGCATCGACCCCCTCGATGGGAGCCAGCGTTGCGTACAGGCGCCCGACATCCGGCCCCGGAAGATCGGCGAAGAGCTCCCGGACCAGCACGTCGAGCAGACCGAGTGCCTCGCGCCCGCCTTGCTCGCGCACATGCCGGACCAGTCCGGCCAGTCCCTCCGCAGGTGCTTCGCAGAGCATCCGGCCGATGGCGAGCAGCAGTTTCCTGCGCCGCGACGACGGCCTGGTGACAAAGCAACGCAGCACGCGGACAACGGCGGGGCCGGTCAGTCGTCCCATGGCAGGGAAGAGAAGTTCGACCAGCTGCGACCATCCCTTGCGGCGCTGGGCCGCTGCGCCCAGCAGGTCCTCGAGGGCGCTACCCGTCCCCTCTGCAAGGAGGTCGAGCAGTCGGTCGGCCTCCGCCAGGCGGCCGTCCGTCCAGAGGTGGCCCAGTAGCGGTTCGAGCCCCGCCGCCGGCATGTGAGCGGTGACTTCAGCGTGCAGGACGTCGATGCCCATGGCGTCGGCGAGAGGCACGAGCGCCTCCAGCACCTCCTTCTGCGGGCGGTTCCGAGCAGCGGCGACGAGGGTCCCGGCATCGTCCGTGAGCCCGGATTCCCGGAGGGTCAGGGCGGCGGTTGCGGAGAAGACAGCGGGCTGCCGCGCCACCCACTTGAGGAGCCGCTCGGGCTCACCGTGCGGGGCGCCCCGGAGGGCAGCGACGAGCAGCCCGGCTACGACGGGCCCGCGCTCCGCGGTGGTCTTCAGCAGCTTGTGGCTGTCCAGCGGACGTCCCACGTCCCGCAGGGCATCGGCGAGGCGTACGACATCAGAGGGGTCGCGCCCCTCGCTCGCCCACAGGAACAGATCCAGCAGTCTGTCCGGGTGGTCACGGCGCAGTTGCGCCGCGGCGTCCAGCACCTGTTCGGGGGTGGCCCGGCTTGTGGCCTCGCGGGCGGCCTTGTCGGCCCAGTCGAGATCCAGAGACCGCAGCGCGAAGGCCCAACCCACCTGGTGGAGTGGCGCGGGTCCCCCCTTGAGCAGGGCTCCGAGGAGTTTTCGGGGGCCGTCGAAGTGACCGCTGTCCGCCATCTCCCGCAGCAGCAAGGCGATCTCGTGCCGGGACTTCGCGGCGGCGAGGGCGTCCGGCAGGCGCCGATACAGGCGGAAGGCGAGGCCCTTCACTCCGGCGGTTCGCAACAGATCCGCGACGGTGAGCATGTCCTCCGCCGGGCGCTCCGTCCACATCGCGTCGAGCGCCTGGTACAGGAGCTCACTCCTGACCTTCCCCTGCAGGGACTCCACCAGCCGCGCCGCGTCCACCGGCTGCTGCCGGATCAGTACGAGGGAGACCAGCCGGACCGCGGCGGCCTCCTGCCGCTCCCGCACGAGCAGCAGGGTGCTCGCCGCCACATGGGCCGGCTCTCGGCAGGTCAGGCAGGACAGCACCTCGTCGGCCAGAGCGTCGGCTCCCAGCCGGGCCAGAACGAGCAGGCACCCGACGGCCTCGGATGCCTGCCGCAAGGCGAGGCCCGCGCAGACCTGTCCGGCTTCCGCCCGCCGGTCCGCTCTCTCCAGGTGCAGCAAGAGGGCCGCGACCTCCTGGACGGGCCAGCGGGACGCGGCGGCCGCGAGGACCTGGTCGGCCTGCCCCTCCGCTCCGCGATGGCGCAAGTCCTCGGCATAACCGGCCAGTTCAGCGGGAGTGCCGCGCAAGGCGTTCGCGTGGCTGGGCGGCAGGTCCACGCGCTCCTGCGCAGCAGGGACCGGCAGCCGTTGTCCCTGCCGGTTGCGTACGAGCGCGATGGAGTGACCGCCGTTGCGGATCCGCTGCTGCGGAATGGGATGGCCCTTCGCCCGCAGCTCGCACAGCACGGACCTGTAGATGGTCTCCATGTCCAGGAATTCCGGGCCGTCGGGAATCCCCTCGGACAGAACCCTGAGCAGTTCACCCGTGAAAGCGGTGAAGCGGTCGCCCGGTGGTGCCAGCGCCAGTCTGTTCTCCGCGGAGGCGGTCATGACGTAGGAGCCGTCGACTTCGGTGTGATCCGCCATCTCCACCGCTGGGCCCATGTGGCCCTCCAGGGCCAGCCCACTGAAGCAGCTGTCCACGATGACCACCTTGTTGCGTGCCCCGCCGCCCGCATCCAGCATCACGTTCCGCAGCTTGGAGAACTCCAGGGCGCGGTAGAGCCGATCGCGGCGGGTGTCCGGCAGGGCGAGGCAGAGCTCGGAGTGGGGGGAGACCAGGCCGTGCCCGGCGAAATACAGCACGAAGGTGTCGCGCGTTTCGGCTGCGGCCTCGTAGACCGCCTCCAGGACCTCTCCGCCGCTGGCGGGGTTGAGCAGAGTGGTGCAGTGCTCCTTGGGAAGGCCCCAAAGATCATCGCGGGTGAAGAGGGCGCCCATGTCGGTCACGTTGTTGGCAACAGCCGGCAGAGCCTCGAGTTCCGTGTAGTCCGAGACACCAATGATCACGGCCCGCGATGCGGTGGTATCGGGCAGGGGCATTACTGGCCTTCCACGGTCCCTTCCGCAGTACCTGTGGCTTCGGCGGTGCGAAGCGCCTCGACGATGCGCCGCACGGTCTCCTCGTTCCCGTCCTGGACCGTCAAGGTGCCACCGGGGAAGGTGATGGTCACCGCGGGCGCGGAAGGGCGCGCGGTACGCCAGGTCGCGTACGCCACCGCAAGGTTGAGCGCGGCGATTCCGTGCTCCAGCACGAGCTCGATGACGTCCGTCGCACCCATCGTGCCCGCTTCGCCACGGCTCTGGAGACTGAGCGCCCGCACCTCCCGCCGGAACTCCATGTCGCCACGCAACCAGCCGTAGAGATCGACGACCGCCATGCCGGCGTCGTCCTGCTCGGCAGGACCGATGGTGATGCGCACCTAGCCTCCCCCTGTGTGCGCGTCGAGTGCAGTGACGCGCACACGGTCCGGACTGACGTTGAATAAAACGCACAAGTCGCTGATCGGACACTCCACCCTGAGGTCCTCACCACGTCGCCTTCTCGGCGACGGCCTGGTTCGTGGCTGCCGCGATGGGGTGGACGGTGGTGCCGACCGCGCCCAGAGTGCGCTCGGCCTGGACCAGGACGGCGATGTCCCCAGGCTGTGGAGGGCCGCCGGAGTTGAGCTTCTCGGCGATCTGGTCAGCTCGTCGATGTCGTCGTCGAGCGGGGTGCGCCGGCCGGGCAGGGCTGGTAGCCGGTCGACCACGCTCCCGGGCGGGGGGGGGACAGTCACGTGAAGGACGGCCACCGATCGGCGGCCCACTCGAGCCAGCCCGGCCAACCGGGAGGCGGAGCGCCGATTTCATGGCCATCGAGTTCCGCGGAGTCGGGCTCCTCGAACAGTGTCCTCCAGTGCAAGAGGTCCGCCTCGCTCATCGGGAAGGTCTGATCAGGAGTGGTCGACTGGCGATGGGCGACCCGAGCGCGTTGGGTCTCATGGTCCACCGGCACGTACACGAGGTGACAGGACGCGCCCACAGACTCCACCAACCAGCGGATCGCGGACCTCTCGTCACGAGACCAGCACCCGAAATCCAGGACCACGCTGGTTCCAAGCCTCAGTGCCTCCACAGCAAGCGAGAGCAGCCGTCCTTCCAGGACATCGCGCTTCCCGTCCGCATCCGACTCGCCGAACAGCGGAATCATCCACTCATCAGGCGTCAGCCGCAGCGCGCTGTGCTCCTTGGCCAGCTGCCGAGCCCTCGTGGTCTTTCCGGCCCCCGGCAGGCCGACTGTCAGAAACAACGTGGTCACACCCGGATCGTTCATCGAAGCCACGCAGAGGACAACTGCTTTCTCCGCCGAGATCGCCGGGGCCGGGTCCTGGCCCCGGCGTCACGCATCGATCACGAGATCCTCCAATGGCCGTGAGCAGCGGAGCAGGATCTTGTTCTGGGCGATCTCGCGTGGACGGATGCCTCCGTCGTGCCGCATGTCGACGGAATCGGAGAGCAGGGTCGTCTTGCAGGTGCCGCACATGCCCTGCGCGCACGAGGCGGGCAGGTTGAGTCCGGCCCGGGCCGCGGCGGCGAGGATCGCGGTGTCGGCTTCGCACTCGATCGTGTGCCCGCTGCGGGTGAACTCGATCTTGTGGCCGGTACCCGTGGCGGCGGCGGTCGAGGCGTCGGCCGGTGCGGTCGGCGGCTCGAAGGTGAAACTCTCCTCGTGGTGGTGGTCCATGTCGAAGCCCGCGTCCGACAGCATGTGCCGCACGCCGGCCATGTAGCCGGCGGGTCCGCAGGTGAAGACCTCCCGGTCGAGGAAGTCCGGTGCGATCTGCCGGAGCATGTCCAGCGTCAGCCGGTCGCGGTATCCGCCCCAGGGTTCGTACGGGCGGTCCTCCTCGCAGACGTGGACCACCCGGATGTTCGGCGCGGTCGCGGCGATGAAGTCGAGTTCGGGGCGGAAGACGATGTCTCGCGGTGTGCGGGCGCTGTGCACGAACACCACGTCGGTCGGGTCGGCCTCGCCCAGGTCAGGCACGATCCGGTGGCCGTGCTGCCGGCGGATGGAAGCGGCATCTCGCCGAGCGTGCGACGCGCATGTGGCAGCTGTCGCTGTGTCTTCAGCCGGTCGCAGTTGAGCGTCCCGGCGCTCGGGGCGACGGGGCGCTGCCGAGTGGGACGGCGGTGAGCATGGACAAAGGGGTAGCGGTCATCCGGCCGTCGCAGTCGGGCTGTACAAACCCCGGGCCGGTGACCTGGGGTCTCAGTATGGAGCGGGTGACGAGAATCGAACTCGCGCTCTCAGCTCGGGAAGCGACGCGCTTCTACTGCCGCCTGAATTCGTCCAGGTATGCGGGCCTTCATGCCTCCGTATGCGGGTACTCGGCGTCGTGCGCAACGACCGCCACGAGGAGGACCCATGAGCACGGTGAAGGAAGCGGTGGACGTCGAGGTGCCCGTCCACACGGCCTACAACCAGTGGACGCAGTTCGAGGAGTTCCCGAACTTCATGGAGGGCGTCGAGGAGGTGCGGCAGCTTGACGACCGGCACAACCACTGGACCACCAGGATCGGCGGAGTGCGGCGCGAGTTCGACACCGAGATCGTCGACCAGCTGCCGGACGACCGGATCACCTGGCGGGTCGTCGGCGGCGAGACCCGGCAGCGGGGATCTGTGAGGTTCGAGCGGCTGGACGACACCCATACCCGGGTGGAGCTCATGATGGACGTCGAGCCCTCCGGCATGGCCGAGAAGGGCGCGGACATGCTCGGCGTGATCGACCGCCGGGTGAAGGGAGATCTGCACCGCTTCAAGGACTACATCGAAGGGCGCGGGGGAGAGACGGGTGCCTGGCGAGGACGTATCCGGCCCGAGAACCCCGGTTCGGCCTTCTGACAAGCGAAGACGCCAAGGGGTGGGCGAGGTCTGTCGCCGAGGGGTGACCGGGTGGTTCGGGTCCGACTGGGCGCCGTGCGGGGATCGAGCAACTCGACGTCACCCGGCTTCCGGAGGCCGCCGACGTCATCGACCGGCCGGCCCCGACCGCGCGGCGGATTCCCTGCGTAAAGCTCCGTTGTGAGACGGACGACGGCATGCAGACCTTCTTGCCCTATCCCGACTTCAGGGCCTCAGCGCTGGTCCTGGACCGTCGCCGACTCGGTAAGCAGCGGGTTGAGGCGTTGCAGGTCCTTCGCGGCCTCATCCTGCCGGGGTACGGGTGGCGCCGGCATCCGGCCGTGCGTATGTGGGCGGGATATGAGGAGGCGCTGGTTCGGTATGGCCTGGAGGTCTGCAAAGTGTGGTGTGACCAGGGCCATCAGGACAGCTGTGCGGCCACACTGGTCGCCGATCTCGCAGCGTTCCGTACCGACGCACCGACACGTGACCAGCCGCGACTGGCGGCCGCCGGGGAACTGCCTCCTTGGCTCGGCGAGGATGCCTTTCACCGCAGCCACCGGTCGGCGCTGATACGCAAGGACCCGGCCACTTACGCACCGCTCTTCCCCGGCGTGCCGGACGATCTGCCGTACATCTGGCCGCCCTCGGATCGGGAAGGTGACTCACCTTCCAACGGGAGATCCAGCTCTGCCCGCTAGGTCCACACCGCTCGACCCGCCGGTCCGGACATCCACCCGGCCTGCACCCCCGGGTCTCTGACCTGGGCGGCTGCCGTCATATTGGGGTGATGCGCAGGGCTGATCGCACCGCTGGACGACTGTGCTCGGCTGGCCGCACGCCCTCGCGGTGGCGGACGCCCACGGCGTCTCGGCTGAGGAAGTCTCGCCGTCGGCGTCATCCTCACTGTCCGGCATGCCGGACTTCCTGGCCTTCTGCACGCCGCGAATCGATGCGGGTGAGCATCCGGGCGACATCGACAGGCTCGCCATGGGTGCGGCGAGCGTCGGCCATGTCCTGCAGACCGCCAGGGACGCCGGCTCGACACCTCGCTGCCGAAGGCGGTCCTGGACATTTTCCGGCGGGGCACGGCAGCCGGTCACGCCGACGACAGCGTGACCGGTTCGATCAAGGTCCTCAAAGACCCCGCCGTATAGCCGCTTCGCGCCAGTGCCGGTCCGGTCCTCGGAAGAGCGGGTGACGAGACCGAACTCGCGCCGCCGCGGTGTGCGCGTTCCGGTGGACGTCAGCCTGAGGGTCACTGATATTCCAGTCCTCAATTGTCACTGGCATGCCATACGCTGCGTTCCAGGCGGCGTCCACACACCCGTAGTCGGTGTGAGGGGGGACGCGCGGCCTGCTCATTTCCGCCCGGCGACCACCGGGCTTCTTCTGTGGGGGTACACGTCACTGTGCGCAGGCGCAGCATCTCGACCGCGACCGCACTCGCGGTCGTCCTCAGCTCCGCGGCCCTGGCCGTGGGCACGGCGGGGCCGGCGGCGGCCGACTCCGCGAAGATCCTTCCGGTGAAGTCGGTCGGCGACATCGTCGTGGACGGCGCCCACCAGCGCGTCTACGTCTCCGACCCGACCGGCGGCAAGATCGTCGTCACCGATTACGCGGGCGCCGTCAAGGCGACCCTCAGCGGACTGGCCGGAGTGACCGGCCTGGCGCTGTCCGCCGACTCCGGGCAGGTGTACGCGGCGGTCAAGAACAGCGACCGGATCGTCTCGGTGGAGACACAGACGTACACGCAGACCGCGAGCTACCCGCTGGCGGGCGCGGACGCTCCGGCCGACGTGGAGGTCGTGGACGGCCGTATCTGGTTCGGCTACGGCTCGAACCTCGGATCGCTCGACGTGTCCGGCGCCGAGCCCGTCGTGCGGCTCGACCAGGAGGCGGGTGTCGGCTTCTCGACCGGCTCGATGCTTCTCGCCGCCGATCCGGCCGTGCCGGGCGTCCTGGTGGCCGGGGCCGGTGGCACGCTCGCCGTGTACGACGTCTCCGCCGACGGGGCCGTGCCGCGGGTGAAGGGCGACATGGACACCGCAGTGAAGCAGCTGGACCTGACGCCCGACGGCAAGCAGGTCATCACCTCGTGGGACGGCTCCGGCGCCGGCTACGGCCTTCCCGCCTACTCCACCACCGACCTGACGGAGGTGGCGAGTTACCCGATCGACGCCTACCCGAACGCCGTGACCGTCGCGCCCGACGGCAGCATCGCGGGCGGCAGCTTCTCCTGGTACGAGCCCGACGTCCACATCCACCGGCCCGGTGACCCGAAGCCGACGCGGGAGTACGACTTCCCCAACACCGGCGACAGCAGCGGCGCCGACACCCTCGTGGACGGAGCGCTGGCCTGGGCGCCGGACGCGAGCCGCGTCTTCGCCGTCTCCGTGAACACCTACGGCACGTACACCCTGCGTGCCCTGACCGACCCGACCAAGGAGCTGCCCACCCTCACGGTGTCGGCCCCCGCGAAGGCGGAACGGGCCAAGAAGCTCACCGTCACCGGCAAGCTGACCTCGAAGACGCGCCTCGCCGCGGGCACCAGCCTGACGGTGACCCGCACGGACCTCGACTCGCCGAACGGCAAGGCACTGGCCGCCGTCAAGACGAAGGCCGACGGCAGCTTCTCCTTCACGGACACCCCGCCCGCCGGCGGCAAGGTCACCTACAAGGTGTCCTACGCGGGCGACGCCACGCACGCCGCGGCCTCCGGCTCGGACGCGGTGCAGGTCTCCCGCAAGGCGACCACGCTGACGCTGAACAACAACGGCAAGCTGTACTCGTACGGCAAGGACGTCACCTTCACCGCACACCTCGGCACGACGTACAAGAACCGCACCGTCGCGATCTACGCGGACCCCTTCGGTTCCGACAAGCCGAAGAAGCTGCTGAAGAAGGCCAAGGTCAACGCCGGCGGCAACCTGTCGGCGACCGTCGACATGACCCGGGACACCACCGTCACCGCCGTGTTCGACGGCGACGCCCGCTACGCGTCCAAGACCGTGAAGTCGACCGCGTACGCCAAGGCGAAGATCTCCACCACCGTCTCCAAGCACTACAAGACGGGCAAGATCGGCTCCACGACGTACTACTACTTCCGCAAGAACACCGACCCGGTGCTCACCACGACGATGAACTACTACTCGGGCCGCAAGCAGCGGCTCCAGCTCCAGGTCTACTACCAGGGCTCCTGGTACGACTCCGGGTCCGAGTACTTCGCCCTGGCCACCAACGGCAAGTCGGCCGTGAGCCTGGACGCGCCGGGCGAGTCCGGAATCCGGGCCCGGATGCGCTCGTCGTACATCAACGGTTCCTCCGGCGACACCGTCAACTCCACGACCCACGGCGCCTGGAAGTACCTCACCTTCACCAACTGACCCCGGCCGCCGAACCGGTACGGCTCCCGAGCTCACGGGGGCTGTACCGACCCGGCAGGGCACGGGTCAGCCGTCGGTCCTTGCGGGTGCCTTGCCGCGCTGGTCGACGACTGTGCGCTTCATGATGGCGCTGGTCCCGAACAGTGTGTCGGAGGTGATCCCCTTGACCTCGTCCTTGGTGATGTACGAGCGCGAGCCGAGGAAGGCGAGAGTGTCCTTGTCGAAGATCCATTCGTAGCGGGTCGCGGAGGAGGCGTCTTCGCGGGTGATGGCGATGCCGTGACGGCCGGCGGCGTCGACGGCGTCGGGGAGCTCCTTCACGCCGGGGATCTTCGCGGCTGCCTTGTACAGCGCTGAGGCGTTCGCCGACGGCATGATTGTTTCGCTCACCAGGTGGCCGATCTTGGAGAAGACGGCCTGCTCCTTCGACTCGCCGTCGTCCACCCTGGTCCGGGCGTAGAGCAGTTCGAGCAGCGCGTCGGGGTCTGTGGGCAGTGAGGCCAGCCACTTGTACGTGGGGTGGTGGATGCCCGCCGGGACGGGATCGGCGGACTCGATGGGGACCAGCTGACCGGGCATCACGGCGCCCTTGCCGGATTCGCGGATCCACCCGGTATTGGTGAGGGGGCCGGGGTCCTGCGACATCCAGACCTCCCGCTTGTACGGGGCACCGAGCCGCACGGGACCGTCGAAGGTGCCCTCGTTGGAGCGGGTCAGGCTCTCGACGTACACGAACTGCCCGTCCTTCACCGGCGTCGCGTCGGTCGCCATGGCCGCTACGGCGATCCGGTTGAGAACGGCGGAGGCGCTGTTGGTGCCGGCGGCTCGGGTCGCCGGGGCGGAGGTGTCGTCACCGCCGGAGAGGGTGACGACCAGTGCTCCGGCCAGTGCCATCGACGCGAGGGGCAACAGCACCACTCCACGCGCCAGTCGACGGCGTGGTGCCGGGCGCGCCTGGGTGGAAGGGGTGCGGTCGTGATCGATGTGCTGCATCAGAACGTCCTTGTGGTGGAGGTGTCTGCTCGGCGGGAGGTCCCATTCGGCCGGAGCCGACAGCAACTCCTCGGCCTCACTCCCGGCGGAACCGGCGCGCGGTGGATTGTTGTTGTTCATCCGGTTTCCTCCTGCAGAAACATGGCCGCGAAAGCGGCCTCACTCTCCTTCTCTCCGCGAGGGCCCCGCGGTTCCGCCTTCGCGCGGTCGAGTTGACCGCTGATCCGGGCAAGCCGCGCCCGGGCGCGCGACAGCCGTGACCGCACGGTGCCGACCGGGATGCCGAGCGCCTCGGCGGCCTGCTGGTAGTCCAGACCGGCCGACACACACAGGGCGAACACCTCCCGGTCCTGGCGGCGCAACCGGCCCAGCGCCTCGTGAACCACCGCGAGCCGGCGGGCGTCATCGATCCGGCCGGCCGTCTCGTCGGCGAAGTCCTCGACGGGACGGGGTTCCGGGCTGCGCGCCAGGAAGGCGAGCCGTCGGCGCAGCCCACGGTTGGCGTTGTGCGCCTTGTGCGTGGCGATGCCGAGCAGCCAGGGCTTGAGCGAACCGCCCTCCGGCTCCACCGTCTCCCGGGTACGCCAGGCGGCCAGGAAGGTCTCGGACATCGCCTCCTCGGCCTCCGACCAGTTGCCGGTCAGCCGTAGGGCATGGTTGTAGACCGCCCGCGCGTGCTCGTCGTACAGGTCGGCGAATGCCGCACGATCCCCTGCCCGTATGCGCGCACGCATCGACTCCGATGGTTCTGTTTGCCTCACACTCGTTACTCTCCGCGGGTCTGTCGGAGTTCCTGTGGCCTCCGCCACACCGCTGCGCCACACCGCTGCGTCGCATCCTGCTACGCACAGCGCGCCGTGTTCCTGTGCAGCGCCCGGAACGGACGCGAGTACGGCGAGATCGCGGAAATACCGTATGGCCCAGGCCGGGGAGCAGTCGCCGACCCACAGGTTGTGGATGGGGACCGGGGTCGCCGAGGCTCGTGCACAGGCTGTGGATCACCCGGTGAACCCTGCCAAGTACGGTGATGGCTACGACTCCCAGGGTTTGTCCGGGCGATCAAGAGGGTCGGCTGACGGGCGTGGTGGTCAGGTCGGTCATCTCGGTTGCTGTGGATCTGCGGCGCTGGAACGATCCGCGCATGATTACTCCCGGCCCGACAGTCCCCGATGGCGGCGGCTACCGTCACTCGTACGAGATCGCCGCTCCCGCACGCTTGGTCCACGTCTCCGGGCAGATTCCGGTGGCTCCGGACGGCAGCCTCCCAGAGGGGTTTGCCGCACAGTGCCGTCAGGTGTGGGCCAACCTGGCCGCCGCCCTGGCTCATCACGGGATGGGGCTGTCCGACCTGGTCAAGGTGACCACGTTCCTGTCGGACAGGGCGTACCGGGAGGAGAACTCCGCCATCCGGCGCGAGGTACTCGGGGACCACGCCCCGGCTCTGACGGTCATCATCACGGGCATCTACGACCAGGCGTGGCTGCTGGAGATCGAGGCTGTCGCCGCACAGTAGATGCCCCGGCGGTCATGAGTGGAGCCAGACGACGATGGCTGCGACGGTTGCGTCGCGGTGCCCCTTCCGCAGTGGACCGGAGAGGCCACGCTCGATGCCGACCGAGCTCCGGCCTCTCCAGCCTCTCCGCAGCCGACGACTCCCCCCGGCAGCCGCCAGGTATGCAGATGCTCCCAGGTCAGGGTGTGCCACCACCGGCCGGCCCAGTCGTCGCTGCGTCCACTGGGCGCAGGCTGCACCACGGCAGAACTGCCGCATTTAGGCGGCATCTTGGCTGCACGCGCTACCCTGACCAGGGAAGACGGCACCCGGACGGAGTACCGGCATGGGAGGCAAGCAGCAGCGTCTCGCACAGTGCCGGAAGGCGAGCGGCTACACACAGGCCAGTGACGCCAGGTGGCCGGCGCGCTCCCGCGTTGGATCGCCGCGTGGGTCGGCTCATCCCAGGGCCAGCGAGGCTTGTACCGGCAGATGGTCGCTCGGGAACCGGCCGTCCATCGAGAACGTGTTGATCGCCGACCAGTGCGTGGTCACCCCGGGAGTGGTGAGAATCCAGTCGATACGCCTGCCGCCGGGCTTCGGCGGCCGGAAGCCGTTGTAGGTCGCGTACAGCGGGCCGCGCGCACCCGCCGCGTCCCACGTGTCCACGAGTCCGGCGTCCAGCATCGCGTCGTAGACCGGGTTGTCGTGGGCCGCGGCGTTGAAGTCGCCGGTCACCACTACCGGTAAGGAGCGGTCGAACCCGCCGATCGTCTCGCCGATGAGCTCCGCGGCGCGCTCGCGCGCGTACTGGCTCGTGCCGTCCAGATGGGTGTTGAGGACGTAGAACTCTCGGCCGCCGTCGCTCAGATCGCTGAAGCGAACCCATGTCACCAGGCGCGGGAAGCGTCCGCCCCACGTGTTGGAGGCCATGACATTCGGCGTGTCGGAGAGCCAGAAGTGGTCGAAGTCGATCGGGTCCAGGCGTCTGGTGTCATAGAAGATCGCCATGAACTCATCCTTGCCTCCGCCCAGGCGGCCGATGCCGAGCCATTCATAGTGAGGGCCGATGTCCTTCTCTATCTTGCGCAGTTGGTGGTAGACGCCCTCCTGGGTGCCGATGACGTGAGGTCGCTCCCGGCGCAGCAGTTCCCGCATCACCGGGCGGCGCACGGGCCAGCGGTCGCTGCCGGTACTGCTCGCGAAGCGCAGGTTGTACGTCATGACGTTCAGCGCGCCCGGATACTCGCCGGCCGCGGCAGGCCGTGCGGACCCGGCGGTGGTGAGCAGCGGTACGGAGATCGCCGCGGCCGCCGCTGCCCTCAGGCCCTGGCGGCGCGTCACTCGTACGTCGTTCGGCACGGTCCCCTCCTATGGGAGCCGGAATGAAGGTGCGTACTGCTATACGGAAGAAAACAGCGAGACAGCGGTGACGATGGCGGATCACACAGCGGGCGAGGTCGGAGGGGCCGGACGGGCGTCGATCGCCAGGAAGGCCGCCTGGCAGGCAGCAATGAGCCTTACGGCCACCGTTACCGGGCCGGCGGCGGACTTCAGACGCCGTACGGGATTTGGCGGCGCGTTCCGGCGGACGTGCAAGATTTTTTGCCGAATCTTCCTCCGCCCAAGGCCGAAGGGTGAAGCTGTTGGCAACCACCAAGGAGCACCACCTGTGACCACTGCCATCCCCGCGGTCGGGGACACCTCGCCATCCCCCATCCCGATGAACTCCCTGGGTGTCGACCCTCTGGCAGCCACGCTGTTCACCTACGCAGTCCGCGCCCCCACAAAGCCGGAACTGATGGCCGAACAGCACCAGCCCGTGGTGCACACCGAGCGAAGCGCCGGCACGGCCGCCGAACCGCGGGTTGCCGTCCTGAGCATGGCCCATTGCACCGCTCTCCACTCAGTGCAGGCCGCGTCGATCTACCAGCACTGCGACGAGGAGCGGCAGGAAGAGGTGGCCGCCGGCCTCGACGGCACGGTCCGGAAGGCTCGGATCGCCGCTGGGTGGCGCCGGACCGAGTGGAGAGCGGGTGACGAGAATCGAACTCGCGCTCTCAGCTTGGGAAGCTACGGCGCTCGGGTAGCCGCTGTGGCTCTGACCTGCACAGAGGTCTTCCCTCTGGGTGGTCGTGCGGGGCGGATCGCACCGGGAGTGGCCGACGGACCTTCGGAGGTGTCCGCATCCATGCGCTTCAGCCCAGCCAGAGATGCGTGATCGCAGACGCGCACGGGCGCCTGCCCCCAGCTGTCACTCGACGTCGGCTCCGTAGGAGCGAGCGAGGCCGTCGAGGCCGTCCGCACAGCCCTGGCCGAGGGCGCGTAGCTCCCATGCGGGTCGGCCGTCGAGATGAGCCCGTGCCATGGTGGAGGTCATGCCGATGCCGGTACGGAACCGCCAGATCACCCCCTCGGACCGCCCAGCGCCTCCAGCGTCACCCGTTGACCCCCGTGTAGTGCCGCAGGCTCCGGTTCCACAGCAGCCGCGCGCCGACGAAGGCGGCGAGACCGGCCAGCGGCGCCGCGGCGGCCACCGCGAAGGGCACTCCCAGCCCGCTGCCGTGGCCGGTCAGGACCGCCGCCGGGAAGTACGCGATGAAGGCCAGCGGCAGCACGAAGGTGAAGGCGCCGCTGACCAGGCGGGGAAAGATGGCGAGGGGGTAGCTCCCGAAGGTGGAGAGGAGTTCCTCTGTCCACACGCTCCAGTACGAGCTGCTCGGATAGTGGAAGTGGAAGGCCGACAGCGCGACGAACACCGCCGCCTCCATCAGCGTGCCGCCGGCCAGTCCCGCGACGAGGTAGCCGATCCGTGCCGCCGTCCAGTCCAGGGACACGGTGAGGACGGCGATGGTGAACATCGACACGCCGACCACCAAGTCGCCGAGCGCGTTCGTGGGGAACGCCGACAGCTGCACCTGCCGGAACACGGGCAGCGGCCGGAGCAGGAACCCCTCGATCCGTCCGCTCTGCACCAGCCCCGCCATGTGGTGCGCCCGGCCGAAGAACAGCACGTTCATCGCGTGGCTCAGCATCCGCATGGAGGCGATGAGCAGTACCGCGTCGCTCGGCCAGCCGCTCATGCCGGGGAAGCGGCCCAGCAGCACGGTGGCGAACACGATGACCGAGAGCTGCCAGACCGCGCCGACCGAGACGCTCAGCACAAAGTCCGTACGGTATTCGAGCTGCGCCCGGAACGAGATCCCGATGATCCGCCCGGCGACCGACCAAGCCTCGCGGAAAGACCGGAAGGACCGGAAGGACCGGAAGGACCGGAAGGACCGGAGTCGTTGCGCTGTCATTTCCTCACCCTCCCTGGGATACGACCCGCTCCGACGCCCTGCGCCAGAGCCATCGGCTGAGCAGGGCGAGGCCCGCCGCCCAGAACGCCTGGGCCACGAGTTGCGCCGGAGCGGCGGACAGCGGAATCCGCCCGATGTAGAGGGACAGTGGGGTGTTGAGTGTCGACTGGAAGGGCAGCAGTGCGCTCAGCGTCTGGAACCACTCGGGGAAGTACCAGAGCGGGGCGTACGCGCCGGAGAGCAGGTTCCGGAGGAAGTTCAGGATCTGCAGCGCGCCCATGTCGCGCAGCGTCCAGAAGCACAACAGGTCCACGATCAGCGTCAGTTGGTACAGCACGGTCTGCCCGAGAAGCAGGCTCACGGCGCACACCGCTCCGGCACCGGCCGACACCGGCGGCGCGATCACACCGAGCGCGAGGCAGCCGCCGTAGCCCGCCAACGCCCAGGTCAGACCGTACAGTTGGTCGCCGAGCGCGCGGTAGAGGTAGTAGCGGGCGGGCGGCACGGGGCGCAGGAACCAGAAGACGACGGTGCCGTAGTGGAGGTGGAGGATCACCGAGTCGCGCGCGTTGTGCCGGTCCAGGCCTCGCAGCGGCATCGTGAGGACCGCCAGCACGCCGAAGGTGACGGCCTGTTCGCGGTCCAGGCCCGCGCTGCTGGTGGTGTTCGCGTACAGCGCCCGCCACAGGCAGACGACCAGCAGGATCTGCACGCACAGCCGGATGAGGGTGGCCGAGGTGCGGCCGGGCGCGAGCACCTCGGCGAGCGGTGTGATCCGGGCGGTCCGCCAGGCCCGCGAGGGACGGCGGCCTGCCGGGCGCGTGACGGAGGCCGGGGTCGGCCCGTACGGCGTCGTCTCGTGGGGCGTCATCGCGTACGGTGCCGTCTCACGCCGGTTCACGGACGGCCGGGTTGCCCCCGCCGGACGCGTCCGGGTCGAGATAGGCGGCCCGCATGACGTCCTCGAAGTCGCTCTCCTCCAGGGTGAGGTCGACGACGTCGTATCGCTGGACAACCCGCCGGAGGGCTTCGTGGGCGGGGAGCGGGACCGCAGGGTCGGGGCCGAAGACGAGGTGGGGTCCGTCGGCCCGGACGATCCGCAACCCCTCGGGGCAGCGGGCGTCCTCCGGTCCCGTGACGGTGGCGTGCACCGTCCAGGATCCGCCGAAGCTGCGCCGGACCTGCTCCAGCGAACCGTCGCGGACGATGCGCCCGTGGTTGATCAGCACGATCCGCTCGGCGAGCTGAGCGACCTCGGTCATGTCGTGTGTGGTGAGGAGCACCGTACGGCCGCGCTTTTGGACCTGGTGCCGGAGGAACCGCCGCACCTGCTCCTTGACAACGATGTCCATGCCGATGGTCGGCTCGTCGAGGAAGATCACCGGCGGATCGTGCAGCAGCGCCGCGGCGAGGTCGCAGCGCACCCGCTGGCCGAGCGAGAGATGCCGTACCCGGGTGTCCCAGAAGGCGGACAGGTCGAGAAGGTCGTCGAACTCCCGCAGCCGTGCCCGGTGTTCGGTCTCGCCGATGTCGTAGATGTCCCGGAGGATCGCGAAGGACTCCCGGGCGGGCAGGTCCCACCACAGCTGGGTCCGCTGCCCGAACACCGCCCCCACGGTCCGCGCGTTGCGCAGCCGCTCGCGGTACGGCACCACCCCGACGACTTCCGCCCGGCCCGAGGTGGGCGTGAGTATGCCGGTGAGCATCTTGATGATGGTGGACTTGCCGGCCCCGTTCGGGCCCAGCAACGCGAGGAGTTCGCCCTCCTCGACCCGGAAGGACACGTCCTCGACGGCCGTTCTGGCGATCCGCCGCGGTGTCACGAGTGAGCGCATGACGCCGCGGAATCCTTCGCCGCGTTCGGTGGTGTGGAACACCTTGGTGAGTCCGTCGGTACTGATCGCCGCAGGCATACCTTTCCCGTCTCCCATCCCGTCTCCCAGCGCTGCCGTGCACGGAGTTACATCGGATGTATCGACCGGCGGAAGCGCCGGAGGTGCGCTCACGTTCGTCGCCAGGATCGGGCACAGTCCCTCGTGAGCACGAATAACCTGCATTCCTTTCGCGTTATCTTCACGTCCTGGGCGGAGCTTGCCGTGGCGTGCGGGCGCCGCTGCTGCAAGTCATCGGAGGAATAAAGGGTGTTGGGCATTGACAGCCCGGCCGCGGCCCGGCTTCAATCGTCGGCGGGCGGCTCCCGGACGCTCCCGGACGCTCCCGAACGGATCCTCCGCCATCCCCCTGTTCCCCTCCCCGCCTCCGGTCGGGAGGCACCTCGGTTTGACAACGTTGTCGCGCCTTTCGCTCATCGACACCGGAGGCTGTCCGCCGCATGACCATGCCCGCGATCCACGACCTCCTCCTGGACGCCCGGGAGCGCCGCCCCGACGGCACCGCCCTGCGCGACGACGAGGGCGCCTGGACCTACCGTGAACTCACCGCCCACAGCCACGGATTCGGCGCCTGGCTGCACGACCGGGGCATCGGCCCCGGCGACCGGGTCCTGATCCGGGCGGCCGGCCGCCGCAGTACCCTGGCCGCCCTCTACGGCTGTTCCCTCGTCGGCGCGACAGCGATTCCCCTCAGCCCGACCGCGACCCGGCGGGAGCTGGAGCACGTCGCACGGGACGCGACGCCCCGCCTGACCCTGCCGGACATCCCGTCGGTCCCGGCCCGGGAACCGTCGTCGGCGGATCTCGACGTCCTCTCCGGCTCCGCGTCGCGAGCTGACCCCCCGGCCCTCCTGATCTACACCTCCGGCAGTACCGCCGCGCCGAAGGCGGTCGTCTGCCGCGCCGAGCAGATCCTCTTCGCGGTCACGGCGATCGCGGAGCGCCTGCGGTACGCGCCGCACGACGTCGTCTACTGCCGCCTGCCGCTCTCCTTCGACTACGGCCTCTACCAGGCCTTCCTGGCCGCCCATGCCACCGCCGAGCTGATCCTCGCCCCCGGCGGTGTGGACGGCCGCATCCTGGCCCGGATCCGCGAACTCGGCGCGACTGTCGTCCCGTTGGTGCCGGGACTCGCCGCGATCCTGGTGCGGCTCGCCCGGGGCAGGCCGGTGGAGTCGAGCGTCCGCCTCTTCACCAATACGGGCGAGGCGCTCGTACCCGAGACGATCCGCGAACTGCGCGCCTGCTTCCCGGGGGCGGGGATCCAGCTCATGTACGGCACGACCGAGTGCAAGCGGATCTCCATCTCGGCGGTCGACGGGGACCTCGCAAGGCCGGGGTCGACGGGGCTGCCGCTGACCGGGACGAGGGTCGGGATTCTCGGCGCGGACGGCCGCGAGGTCGGGGCCGGTGAGGTGGGGGAGATCGTGGTGTCGGGTCCGCATGTCATGGACGGGTACTGGAACGCGCCGGAGCAGACCGCACAGGTCTTCAGGCGCTCGGCTGACGATTCCTCCGGGGAAACGATCCTTCACACCGGCGACCACGGTTACCTGGACACCGACGGCCATGTGTACGTCGTCGGCCGCCGCGACTCCGTTTTCAAGCGCCTCGGTGTCCGCACCAGCACCGCGGAGATCGAGGCGGCGGCCCGCGAGGTCCCCGGCGTGGCCGAAGCGGCGGTCCTGCCGCCGCTGGACGGCATGGACGCGGCCCTCTTCGTCGTCGCGTCCATGCCCGAAACGGAGGTGCTGAGACAGCTCAGGAGCCTGCTCGACCCGCAGAAGGTCCCCGGTGTCTGCCGCGCCGTGGCGGAGCTGCCCCGCCAGTCGAACGGCAAGCTGGACCGCACCGCCCTGCGGTCCCTCCTGACGGAGGTGAGCCCGTGACGGCGGCGGCACGTGACCTTCTCCGGCGCTTCGGCAGCCCGCTGTACGTCTACGAGACGGGCAAGGTGCGCCAGTCCCTCGCCGACCTGCGCACAGCGCTCCCGGAACCGGCGGAGCTGTACTACTCCCTCAAGGCCAACCCCCATCCGGAGCTGGCCCGGACCCTGCGCCTCGGCGGCTGCGGAGCCGAGATCAGCTCCCCGGGCGAGCTGCGGGCCGCCGCCCGCGCGGGGTGGCCGGGCGAGCGCTGCCTGTACACCGGGCCCGCGAAGACACCCCATGAGATCGACGCGGCCCTCCGCTTCGGTGTGCGCAGGTTCTCCGTCGAGTCCGCGGACGATCTGCGACGCGTCGGTACGGCCGCCACGGCACTCGGAGTCCGCGCCGACTGCCTGATCCGGGTGAACGGAGTCCTCGGGGGCGCCGCGAGCATCCGGATGTCCGGCCGGGCAACGCAGTTCGGGGTACCGCTCGACGAACTGACCGGGAACATCCCGTCGTATCTGGCCGTGCCCGGCACCCGTGTCGTCGGCGCACACTTCTTCCCGGTCAGCAACGCCCGGGACGAGGAGAGCCTGTCGGCGGAGTTCCTCGGCAGCGTCGCGGCGGCCGGGCGGCTGCGCGAACTGGGCCTGCCGATGGAACTGGTCGATCTGGGCGGCGGGTTCGGGGCGCCCTTCGCGACCCGGACCGCACGGGAAAGGTATGCGGGGCTCCGCCCGGTGCTCGAGGACGCGCTGGACGAGCACCTGCCGGGTTGGCGGGCGGGCCGCCCGGCCGTGGCCTTCGAGTCGGGACGCTATCTCGTGGCGGACTGCGGCCGGCTTCTCGCCACGGTCGTCGAGGTCAAGCGGGGCGAGGACCAGGTCCACGTACTGATCGACAGCGGGATCAACCACCTTGCGGGCATGTCCGGTTCGGGTCGGCTGCTGCGGCCGGTGATGGAGCCCTTCGTGGAACGGGCGGAGGACGCACCCGGCGCGGCGCCCGATCCCGGACCCGTCACAGTGGCCGGCCCGCTGTGCACCCCGGCGGACGTGCTCGGCCACCACGTACGGCTGGGCGAGGTCGAGGCCGGTGACGTCCTCGTCGTACCGAACGTCGGCGCGTACGGCATGACGGCCGGCCTGCTCGCTTTTCTCAGCCGCGACGTCCCGGCCGAAGTGATCCTCGACGGCGGCGCCGCCGTCTCGGCGTCCCGCGTCGAACTCCGGTGCACACAGCTCCAGTTGGATCCCGACACCCGGCTTCAGCCGGATCCGGCAGACGAAGGAGAACACACATGACCGAGACAGCCGAGCAGCGGACGGGCCAGTACGACTTCCCCTTCTCCCACGACCTCATCGCGCAGGAACCCGCCGAAGTACGCGGTACGGCACGCGACGACGCCCGGCTGCTGGTCCTGGACCGCCGTACGGACACGGTCGAGCACCGGCGCTTCGCCGACCTCGGCCGGTATCTCGCCCCCGGAGACGCGCTGGTCGTCAACAACGCACGCGTTGTCCCGTCGATCCTGCGCGGCACCGACGCCCGCGGCAAGCCCATCGTGGTGAACGTCTTCTCCCCGATGGAGGACGGCACATGGCACTGTCTGGTCCTCCCGGCTCCCACCGCGGCACCCGGCGAGCGCTTCCGCTTCGGAGCGGACGGTGAGGTGACCGGGGAACTGCTCCACGAGGAGTCCGTCGGCGTGTGGCGGCTGCGCCTCGAACCGGGAGGCGTGGACGTCCTCTCCCGGATCGGACAGATCGCGTACCCCGACTACCTGGACAAGGACCCGGAGGACCCCGAGTACTACCAGACGTCCCTCGCCACCCGGCCCGGCGCCACGCTGTTCCCGTCCGCCGCACGGCACTTCACCCGGAGGTTGCTCGACTCCCTCGAAGAACAGGGCGTTTGCGTCGTGGAGGTGACCCACTTCATCGCCGCGCGCTGGCAGCACGGGTATCTGCGCGAATGGCTCGGCCAGGACGTGGAGTGGGCCGACGACGAGGGCGTCGACCTGCCGCGCGGAAGGGCCGGCGTGAGCCTGCCGTTCCCCAGGCCCGAGCGGTACGAGGTGTCGCTCCGGGCCGCCGACACGCTCAACGAGCGGCGCCGGGCGGGCGGCCGGATCGTCGTCTGCGGTACGTCGGCGCTGCGCGCGCTGGAGACCGTGGCGGACGACCGCACGGGCCGGGTGTGGCCGGGGTCCGGCTGGACCAACCTGATCCTGGGGCCGGGCCACCGCTTCAAGGTGTGCGATTCCTTCCTGACCAACTTCCACATGCCGCAGAGTTCCGAGCTGCGTCTCACCTCCGCCTTCACCGGGGCGGCGGAACTGCTGCGCGTGTACCAGGAGGAGGTCCTGCCGAACGGCTACCTCTTCAACGAGTTCGGCGACTCGATGCTGATCGTCTGACTGTCCGAGGAGGACGGAAAAATGCAGCGCTCCACCGATTTCGAGAAGATCCTCCAGACCAACCTCGGCCTTCCCGCCGACCGGTCGCTGGACTACGACACACCCCTCACGAACTACGGCCTGGACTCGCTCACCGCGGTCAACATAGTGGTCGACCTCGAGCAGCGGTTCGACGTGACCTTCCCGGACGACAGGATCATGTACGCGATGTTCCATTCCGCCCGCACCCTGTGGGACGCCCTGTCGGAGCTGACCCCGTGAACACACTCTGGAAGAGCCTGCCCAGCGCGGTCGTCCCGAGCGTGGTCGACGCCGAGCCGCTCTCCGGCGGCGCGGTGAACGATGCCTGGCGTCTGACCCTCGCCGACGGTTCGGCGTATGTCCTCAAGGGTTCCGTTGATGCGCCGGCCGGCCTGTTCCCGCTGGAGGCGGCCGGCCTCAGGGCGCTCCATGAGCGGGCGGGCATCCGGACTCCCAGAGTGTTCGAGGTGAGTGCGCACCACGTCCTCATGGAAGCGCTGCAACCACGGCCCGACACCGACGATTTCTGGGAGGCGGCGGGTCGGACCTTCGCCGAACTGCACGCGGTGCGCGGCGACCGGTTCGGCTGGGACACCGACGGATGGCTGGGCCTGCTTCCCCAGGAGAACGGCTGGACCGACGACGGGCACGAGTTCTTCGCCGAGCGCCGGATCCGCCGCTACCTCCGCGAGCCCAAGGTCCGTGGCGCCCTCGCACCGGCCGACCTGTCGGGCCTGGAGCGAATCTGCGAGCGCCTGCCGCAGCTCGTCCCGGCGTCCCCGAGCGTGCTCAACCACGGCGACCTCTGGCGCGGCAACATCGTCGCGGACCCGGCCGGTGAGCCCGTGTTCATCGACCCGGCGGTGTGCTGGACGTGGGCCGAGTCCGACCTCAGCATGATGTACTGCTGCGACCCTCCGCCGGACCGCTTCTTCCGCGCGTACGAGGAGATCTCCCCCCTGGCCGACAGCTGGCGGGAACGCATGCCGCTGCTGCACCTGCGCGAACACCTCAGTGTGCTGGCCCACTTCGGGGCGTACGGCGACACCGTGGCGCAGGTCCGGGACGTCGTCCGTACGTTCTCCTGAACCCGGGGAGTCCGCCGTGCCCTGCCTGAAGATCAACGTCCAGCACGAGTACACCTCCTACCTCTACGGTGCCCTCCCACTGTGTGTGGCCCTGGCCCACGAGGACACCCTGCCCTGGTACCTGGAGCGTTACGTCCAGCTCCACTCGGAGTACTCCCCGGGCAGCGGCGAGCAACCGCACCTAGACTTCGCCGACTCCTTCGGCTATCCGGAGGTCCTGGAGTGCCGGACCCTCGACTGGGCGGCCGTCGCCGAAGCGGGCCCGTCGGTCATCGACCTGATCCGTGACCGGATCTCCGCCGGCCACCACTGCACCGTCTTCGTCGACGACGACCATTTGCGCGAACGGGAATTCGTCCGGCTGCATGAGTACCTCGTCTTCGGTTACGACGACCGGAGCCGGGAGGTCGACGTGGTGGGATTCGGCGGCAGACCCCGCGTCTTCTCCGCACTCCGCATCTCGTACGACGACTTCGCCAGAGCCTTTCGCCGGGCGAGGTCGGCCGCCGACGAGGGGCGTTCGGAGGTCCGCAACCCCGTCCAGCTTCTGAGGCCCCGCCCGGACTCGCACAGCTTCAGTCCCGACCGCCTCGCCCGCGCACTCAAGGAGTACGTCTCCGGTATACCCGGCGAGACCCACGGCACCGACACCTGGTGGTCCGCTCCCGCCGAACCGGTACCGGACGCGGCCGATCTCGAAACCAACGCCGGGGTGAAGACGTACGACCATCTCGTCCTTCACCTCGCACAGGTGAAGGACGGGACGGCGGGCCTGGACTACCGCAGGTTCCACCTGCTCTCCGAACACAAGGGAATGATCCTGCGACGGATCGCACAGCTCGCCGACTCCTGCGCCCTCCACGAGCCACTGGCCGGCACCCTTGACGCTTACCGTGAACTGGACCGCCAGGTGAGGGAGTTCAGGCTGCGGCTGTTGTTCCTCCCGCCCGAGAAGACCGGCCATGAGGCCGCACGAGGCCTGGAGTTCCTGGCCCGGGTGCGGGAGACCGAGACTCGGCTGCTGGAGCAAGTGGTGCGGATCGTCGGGGTGGTGTGACGCGTGCTCGACTCATCACCAGCGAGGGTCCAGCGCGACCCGTGCCGCATCAAAGAACCCGGTAAGGGGGAGGTCAGGTCACCGAGCGCCGGATCACCACCGTCGCCCACCTCTGGGCGAGCAAGGGGCCCAACCGTCTCGTCTTCCTTGGCGAGCGTGGCGCCGAATCCGGCACGCGGTGACTGATCACCGCGCACAGCAGCGCGCACAGACTCAGCGGTCGCGCTCCTACGAGCCCACTCTGCCTGTTCAGCCACTTTCCGCTGTGGCACAGCGAGCGTGGAAGCGCGTCGACGGGGCGGCGGGCCGGGTTACTCCGCCAACGCGCCCATCGCCCGGTCGAGCAGCACGGCCAGCGGGACAGTACCCTCACAGGCCACCCACCCCGTGGCGGCCACGTCCAGGCAGGCGAGCGCGGCGGCGGCCAGTGCACTCGGCCTGGTGTCCTCGGGCCGGTCAGAGCCCACCCCCAGCCGCCGGGCGACCTCCGGCACCAGCAGTTCCTGCCAGCTCAGTCGCTTCTCGTAGTGCCGGGCGCGCAGTGACGGGGTCTCCTGGAGCATGCGCAGATACGTCGAACGCCCGGCGCAGCGTCTGCATCGTTCTGATACTCAGTATCAAGATGAGTCGCAGGGTCGATGCTGTACGCTGCCCCGCAACAGCGAGGCACGTTGGACAACTGGAGGACAGAGATGTCTTCACATGTGGCGCCCGGTGACCAAGTGACGTCCGGACTCGACCGGCGTACCGAGCTGAGGGAGTTCCTGCGTTCTCGCAGGGCCCGGCTGAGGCCCGAGGACGTGGGCCTGCCCTCGCACGGGCGGCGGCGGGTTCCCGGGTTGCGGCGCGAGGAGCTGGCGCAGCTGGCGGGGATGTCGTACGCCTACTACGCACGCCTGGAGCAGGGATACGGCGACACCATGTCGGCCGAGGTGCTGGACGCCGTCGCCCGCGCCCTTCGCCTGAACGAGGAGGAGCGTGAGCATCTGGGCCGGCTGGCCCAGCCCGAGCGGCAGAGCGCGACGCAGGCCGTGCCGCCGCCGCAGCGACTGCGGCCCAGCGTCCAGCACCTGCTCGACGGGCTCGGCGTGCCCGCCTACGTCGTCGGTCGGCGCCTGGACATCCTGGGGTGGAACCGGCTCGCCGCCGCCGTCTTCGGGGACTGGGGCCGGCTGCGGCCCGAGGAGCGCAACGTGGCCCGGCTGATCTTCCTCTCGCCCGAGATGCGCGACCGGTTCGCCGACCCGGGCCGCACGGCGCTGAGAATCGCCAGTGTTGTGCGTATGAACGCCGGTAAAAGCCCCGGGGATTCATACCTCTCTTCGCTGATCGAGGAGTTGTCGCAGAAGAGCGAGGAGTTCCGGCGGTTGTGGGCACGGCACGAGGTGAGCTGCGGGACTGTTGGCGAGATCGTGCGGATGCGGCACCCGCTGGTGGGAGAGTTCGACCTCGTCCACGAGCCCATGGCGCTGCCCGGGGGCGCCCCCATGCGGATGATCTCCTA
This sequence comes from Streptomyces sp. NPDC002838, assembly GCF_040295365.1. Classification (NCBI taxonomy): domain Bacteria; kingdom Bacillati; phylum Actinomycetota; class Actinomycetes; order Kitasatosporales; family Streptomycetaceae; genus Streptomyces; species Streptomyces sp. NPDC002838. Next base: position 129,530 of record NZ_JBEOVF010000029.1, read on the forward strand.
CCACGCCGAGCCTGGCTCCCGCTCGGAGGAAGCCCTGCGGATGCTGGCCAGTTGGGAGATGGAGCCGCTGCGCTGAGACGTGGGACCGATGACAACGTTACGCGCCGCCCCACGCATCGGTTCCGTCCTGATGTCGATGAGGCGGACGATCTCGTCGTCGGTGAGCAGGTCGGGCTTGGCCAGCCACTGGAGGCCCTCCTCGGGCATGCGGTACGTGCAGCGCGGATCGCGGCGGTCGGTCAGTGAGACCCTGAGGCCGGTGGCCACCCGGCCGTGGGGGTCGACGAGCACGGGGCCTCTCCTCCACGCATGTCGCGCCGTCATGCGGCCAGGACCGAGGCTGGTGACATCTGGTCCACCGGGACGGACCCGTGGATGGGACCGGGGACGCGGGACAAGGGCAGGCCGGTGCCGTTGTTGGTGCGGGCGATGATCTCGGCGGTGATGGAGATCGCTGTCTCTTCGGGGGTGTGGGCGCCGAGGTCGAGTCCGATCGGTGAGTGCAGGCGTGCGAGGTGCTCATCGGGCACGCCGGCCTCACGCAAACGTTCCAGGCGGTGTTCGTGAGTGCGGCGGGAGCCCATCGCGCCGATGTAGCCGACCGGGAGGTCGAGGGCCAGGCGGAGCACGGGGACGTCGAACTTGGCATCGTGGGTGAGGACGCAGATCGCGGTGCGGGCGTCGACTTGTGTGGCCTCCAGATAGCGGTGGGGCCAGTCGACGACGACCTCGTCGGCGTGTGGGAAGCGGGCGGGGGTGGCGAAGACGGGGCGGGCGTCGCAGACGGTGACGTGGTAGCCGAGGAAGCGTCCGGCCTGGCTGAGGGCTGCGGCGAAGTCGACGGCGCCGAAGATCAGCATGCGGGGCGGCGGGGCCTGGGTGTGGACCAGGAGTGTCAGCTTCTCCGGGCAGGTGTCGGCATCCCCGCCGACCGCGACGCGGACGGTACGGCCTGCCCGCAGCAGCGCGCGGACCTGAGTGGCCACCACCCGGTCCTGCTGTCGGCTGCCGACTGTCCCGTCGTACGCGCTGCCGCCCCCGAGGACGGACATGGTGCGGCCGAGAAGGTGCTGCGGTCCGTCCACCACCTGTGCCACGGCGACGGGCAGACCGGCCAACACCTGTTCCAGGGCGGTGGTGAGGTGGGGCTGGTCGGCGGGGTCGACGCGCTGGACCAGGACTTCCAGCTCGCCGCCGCAGGTCAGGCCCACGGCGAAGGCGTCGTCGTCGGAGTAGCCGAACCGGGCCTGTACCGGGGGTTCGCCCGACTCCAGCACCTGTTGGCACAGCTCGTAGACGGCGCCCTCTACGCATCCTCCGGAGATGCTGCCGACGGCCTCGCCGCCGGTGTCCACGGCCAGTGCGGTGCTGGGTGGCAGGGGTGCGCTGCCGCTGACCTGGGTGACGGTGGCAAGGGCGAAGGGGCGGGCCTCGCGGCACCAGCGGTACAGAGTGTCCGCGATGTTCAGCATGAGAGGTGTCGGATGCGCTCGTCAGTTAAGGGCAGATGACCAGTGGCATCGACCACCGAGCACCAAGAGCACACCGACACGCCCGGACAGGCGCCC
>NZ_JBEOVF010000030.1:0-129337 GCF_040295365.1 Streptomyces sp. NPDC002838
TGATGCCATCGCGACGAAACTCAACAACCGTCCGCGCAAGTGCCTGGGATTTCGCACACCAGCCGAGAGTGTTGCCTTGACCGGTTGAATCTAAGGGGGGTTTCTTCGTGTGTACGGCCGCGAACTACTCGCCTGCGTGGGCCAGTTCGATGTCGTGGTCGTCCACGCCGGTGCCGGAGATCGTCACCGTGGTCGCCTGCGGCGGGTAGCCCGTCGCGGTGACCGTGTACGCGCCGCCGTCCAGGTCGGAGAAGGCGTATGCGCCGTCGAGGTCGGTCGTGGTCGTGGCGACCACGTTGCCCGCGGCGTCCACCAGCGTCACCAGCGAGTCTCCCAGCGGGGTGCCCGCTCCGCGGACCGTGCCCCGCACATGGGCGCCGGGCCGTAGCTCGACCTCGATGCGCGTGATCCCGGTGCCGCCGATCTCGACGGGCAGGGCCAGCGGCCGGTGCTTGGGGGAGTTGACCGCGAGGGTCACCGTCCCCGGCACCAGGTCGGTGACGGTGAACTCGCCCAGGACGCCGGTGCGTCCGGTGGCCAGCACGTCCCCGCGGACGTCGGTCACGATGACCACGGCCTCCGCGACCGGAGCCCCGCTGTCGACGGACAGCACCACACCGGCCAGGCCGCTGGTGCCGCTCAGCAGGGCGTCGTACGACACCGGCGCGTCCCCGGCGACGACGATCGTCGAGGCTTGTGGCTGGTAGCCGTCGGCGGAGGCGATCAGGACGTACGAACCGGCAGCGGGCGCGTCCACGCCGTACGTGCCGTCGCCGCCCGAGACCGACCGGCCCAGTTGCTTCCCGCCGAGTGAGATCAACGTCACCGCGGCGCCGGCCACCGGGGCCCGCTCCGCGCCCAGGACGTGGCCGCTCACCGGGATGCCGTCGGCGACGGCGCCGCCCTCGACGACGCCCGCGATGTACTCGTCGCCCTCGCCCGGCAGGGCCGTCGGCGACGTGAGAGAGGGTGCGTGCCGGCGTGTCGGCTCCGGCTCCGTAGCGACCGGGTCCCAGCTGCGCGGTCGCGGCCCTGGGGCCCTCCGTACCCACGCCGACGGCTCCCATGCCGACCGCGCCCACGGGCAACGGCTCCCCGGCCACGTCCTCCGCCGCAGGCCCTTCGCTGAACACGCCCACGCCCTCCGACGCCCCGTCCGCCGACGCAGGCTCCCGTCGCGGAATGAACGCCGCGAGCGCGAAAGCCAGCAGTGCCGCGCCGCCGCCGATGGCGAGGACGCCGTCGCGGGCGTCATCCTGGCGCAGATGACCACCAACCTCGGTCCGGTCGCCCTGCCCTCGGAGAACGGCTTCAAGACAAGACCGGCGGTGAGCAGCGACTTGCCCAGACCGTAGCCGGTCGCCTCAGGCAACTGTAGGAGCTGCGGAAGAACCAGGGACATCGCGAACATGCCGAAGCCGAGGGCGATCGAGGCGAGGTTGGTGAACAGCACCTGGCGGCGGGCGGTGGTGCGCAGGTCCACCAGCGGCTGCTGCGTGCGCAATTCCCGCCAGCCCCACACGAGCAGGATCACGACGGCCGCCGCGAAGAGACCGAGGATCGTGCCGCTGCCCCAGCCCCAGTCGCCGCCCTTGGAGATGGCCAGTAGCAGGCAGACCAGGCCGGCCGCCATGCCGAGGCCGCCGATCAGATCGAATCGGCCGCCCGTGCGCACCTTGGACTCGGGCACGAGAAGCAGGACCAGGAGGAGGGCGACGGCGCCCATGGCGCCCGAGCTCCAGAACAGCATGTGCCAGTCGAAGTTGTCGGCGATCAGTGCGGCGGCAGGCAGGCGGAGGGCGGCGCCGACCCCCAGGGAGGCGCTCATCATGGCGGTCGCGGAACCGAGCCGTTCGGCGGGCAGTTCGTCCCGCATGATGCTGATGCCGAGCGGGATCACACCGCCCGCCGTGCCCTGGAGCAGTCGGCCGACGATCATCGGGGTCAGGGAGTCGCTGAGGGCGGCGGCGATCGATCCGGCCACCAGGAGGACCAGGCTCAGCAGGAGCATGCGGCGCTTGCCGTACATGTCACCGAGCCGCCCCATCATCGGGACGGCGACGGCAGCGGCGAGCAGGGTGGCGGTGACGGCCCAGGCGGTGTCAGACGCGGGGGCGTTCAGGAGCTGTGGGAGCTCCGGGACGATCGGGATCACCAGCGTCTGCATCAGTGCGACGACGATCCCGTCGAAGGCCAGTACCGCCACGATGACACCGGGCCGTGGTGCCGTGGCTTCCGGGTCGTCGACGGGTCGAGGAAGAGGATGGGACATGGGTCGAGCCTCCGGTGGGCGTCGGTGGCAGCGCGACACGCCCAACCAAGTCAGTTGATTGACTTAAGTAAGCATGGTTGGATTCTGTGGCCGCCCCGTGAAGGGCTGGAGGTGAGGGGAGCCGTGCGCCTGCCGGGGCACACTGACCCCATGTCCACGCGCCGCAGACACTGCCCCGAATGCCGTCGCGAGATCGCCGTTGTCGCCGGACGCTTCGCCCGGCACGACCCGCCCGGCGCACGCGAGAGCGGGCAACTCGTCTCGTGCCCGGGATCCCGGAGACTGGCGGAACTCGGGGCGGCCCAGCCGTCGTTGGACGGGTACGCCGTCCCCGAATTCCCCGGACAGTTGCCTCTGTTCTAGACCGCCCCAGCCCCTAAGGCCTTACGTCCATCCGCGTCACCAACCCGTCCCCGGCGAACCGGTACACGTGCTCGACGGTCCCCTTCGCCCACCGCTCGCCCGACGCGTCCCGCATCCCGGTCCGTACGGTCGCCACGACCGCTTCGCCGTCCCCGTCGAGCCGCAGCCCCTCCAGCCGTACGAGGGGATGCCCGGCCGCGAACTGCCGTGCCCGGTACGCGCGTACCGCCTCGCGGCCGTGCACCCGGACCCCGTCCAGCATGTTCGGCCAGTCCACGTCCGGGGACAGGCAGTGCGGGACGAAGGCGTCCCGCTCGTCAGTGGAGAAGACCTCGTACATCCGCCGCAGCAGCGCCTCCCGCGCGGCCGGAACCCCCCTCGGCGCCCACCCTCAGTTCCCCGCCACCGACTTGACCGCCACCGACACCGGCGTCTTCCCGGCGACCAGCTCCAGGGTCAGACCTGCCGTCGCCGGAGTGTCCAGCAACTCCGCGAGTACGGCGGCCACGTCGTCGCGCGGAATCGGGCCGCGGCCCGTGTGCGCCTCCAGGCGTACGAGGCCGGTGCCGGCGTCGTCCGTCAGCGCGCCGGGGCGCAGGATCGTCCAGTCCAGGGCGTCCAGGCCGGTCACGTACGCGTCGGCCTCGCCCTTGGCGCGCAAGTAGACGTCGAAGACCTCGCTGCCCTCGTGCGCCGGGTCGGCGCCCATGGACGACACGACCAGGAACCGCCGTACGCCCGCCTGGACCGCCGCGTCCGCGAACAGCACCGCCGCGCCCTTGTCCACCGTGTCCTTGCGGGCCACCCCGCTGCCCGGGCCCGCGCCCGCCGCGAAGACCGCCGCGTCGGCGCCCCGCAGCTGCGCCGCGACCTCCTCGACCGAGGCCGACTCCAGGTCCAGCAGGACCGGTTCGGCGCCGACCTCCCGCAGATCGTCGCCCTGTTCGGCGCGGCGGATGATCCCCGCGACCTCGTCCCCGCGCGCGGCGAGCAGCCGCTCCAGCCGCAGCGCGATCTGACCATGACCACCAGCGATGACAATGCGCATGCCTTCGACCGTACGCCCGGACGGCCGCATCCGCCGCACGACTTCGGCCAGGCCCCAGGAACCACGCGCTCACGGGCGTCGGGGCGTACACGGGGCGCCCAAGCTCCAGATGCACGCCCCCGGCGCACGCCGCCAAGAAGCCGCACGCCCAATCCGCCCCTTACGACACCTCTCCCCGCCCCTGCCGAGGCAACCCCAGCTCCCCAGTGGCCGCCGAGTTGCAGTACTCCCGCACCGCGCTCGTGCGTGCCACCACGCGCCCCCGGTGCACCACGATCCGGCTGTACGCCAGCGACAGCGCCCCCGCCAGCCGGTCGCCGCGCACAGCCAGCAACTCGGCCGGGAATCCCGCCTCCACCCGCACCTCCGGCAGGCCCAGCACCGCCCGCGCCGACGTGCTCACCGCGTCGTACGCGTCCTCGGGGCGCAGCCCGTGACGGGACGCCAGCAGATAAGCCGCCTCCAGCGGATCGCCGCGCCCCACCGGGTTCGACACGTCACGCAGGGCGCCGCTGCCCGCGGTCACCCGCACCCCGGCCGCGCGCAGCAGTCGTACCGGTGCGGTGCCCCGGCGCTCGACGCCCCCGCAGCCGCCCTGCGGCAGGCACACCACCGCCACGCCGGCGGCCGCGAGCTGGTCGGCGGTGCGGCCGGCCGTCTCGGCGGGCAGCCGGCTCAGGCCGCCGCACGGGGCGAGCGTCACCCCGGGGCGCAGCCCGCCCGCCATCGCCGCGAGACGGGACAGACGCGCGGGGTCGGTGGCGTCGGTGTGCAGGTCGACGGGGCAGCCATGCTCCGAGGCGACCTCGAGGACCGCTTGGACGTAGCCCGTCGGATCGGGGTCGAGATCGGGACAACCGCCCACCACGGAGGCGCCCATCTTCACCGCGTCCCGCAGCATCGCGAGACTGTCGGCCCCGGCCACCCCGGTCAGCACCCTCGGCATCGCCACCGTCGCGAGCTCGGTGAGCCCGCGCAGCGCCCGCCGCGCCTGCAGTACGGCGGCCAGCGCGCCGAGCCCCTGGACGTCCCCCACGCGCACGTGTGCCCGCAGCGCGGTCGCCCCGTGCCCCACCTGCAGCAGAGCGGCCTCGGTGGCCCGGCGCTGGACGTCCTGGACGTCGTACGACACCGGTCCCTCACCCTCGCCCGACAGCGCGGTGTCGGCGTGGGCGTGCGGCTCGGCCGGAGCCGGCAGGAGCAGATAGCCACTGAGGTCCACGTGCGCGCCACACGCGCGCGTGCCGTCCACCGCGAGGCTCCCGGCCGTCCCGACGGCCTCGATGCGCCCACCGCCCAGCCGTACGTCCACGGTCCGGCCATCGGTGAGCCGCGCCCCGCACAGCAGCAGCGAGGCGGGGTCGGCCGGGCCTGACGACGAGGACGACGAGTGGGACGGCTGCGGCTGACTGTCGGGCATCGCGTTCCAGGGGCTCGGGGGCTGCGGGGCTCGGGGACCGCGCGAGGGGACGGAAGATCACTCAGAGTGAGTCCGAGCCTAGGGTGACGACATGCTCGCGACGCGGAGGAGCGCAATAGTCGTACCGGTGTGGTCCGTCCTGCGCGAGAGGCCTCCGTGGCTCATGGGAGGACCGGGCCGCAGGGCCCGGTGGAGGCCGCGAAACGGATTTGGGTGAACGGCGGCCGAGCGTGTAATGTCTTCATCGCTCGCCCCAATAGCTCAGTCGGCAGAGCGTCTCCATGGTAAGGAGAAGGTCTACGGTTCGATTCCGTATTGGGGCTCTGGTGTGAGAGGTTCCCGCCGCGAGGCGGGACCCGATCGCATCACAGCGGTGTAGCTCAGTCGGTAGAGCAAGCGGCTCATAATCGCTGTGTCACCGGTTCAAGTCCGGTCACCGCTACTGACAGTAGCCGATTGTGGGGTCGGTCCTTCGATCGGCTACTCTTTCTTGCGTTAATCCATTTCTATCCGTTCGTCAAGGAGCACTCACGTGGCTGCCACCGACGTCCGCCCGAAGATCACGCTGGCCTGCGTGGAGTGCAAGGAGCGGAACTACATCACCAAGAAGAACCGGCGTAACAACCCGGACCGTCTTGAGATGAAGAAGCACTGCCCGCGTTGCAATGCGCACACCGCGCACCGCGAGACGCGATAAATCAGGCTCGTACGTGAGGCCGCCCCCGCAGTCGGGGGGCGGCCTCACGTCGTTTGGTCCCCGGTTACCGTCCGGTTCCGGTCGACTACAGGTCAACCACAGCACACATCCAGGAGGTACCGAGCCATGGCGCTCGACCAGTCCTTCGTAGGGCGGACCTATCCGCCCACCGACCCGTACGAGGTGGGCCGGGAGAAGATCCGTGAGTTCGCGGAAGCGGTGGGGGACCCCAACCCGGCGTACACGGACCCGGAGGCCGCCAAGGCGCTCGGCCACCCCGATGTGATCGCCCCGCCGACCTTCGTCTTCTCGATCACCTTCAAGGCGGCCGGACAGGTCATCGAAGACCCGCAGCTCGGCCTGGACTACAGCCGCGTCGTGCACGGCGACCAGAAGTTCGCCTACGTCCGCCCGGTGCGCGCCGGTGACCGGCTCACCGTCACCACGACCATCGAGGCCATCAAGTCCATGGCGGGCAACGACATCCTGGACGTCCGGGGCGAGGTGCACGACGAGGCCGGCGAGCACGTCGTGACCGCCTGGACGAAGCTGGTCGCCCGCGCGGCCGAGGAGGCCTGACATGACGGCGAAGATCTCCTACGACGACGTCGAGGTCGGCACCGAGCTGCCCGGGCAGTCCTTCCCCGTGACCCGCGCCACCCTCGTCCGGTACGCGGGCGCCTCCGGGGACTTCAACCCGATCCACTGGAACGAGAAGTTCGCCAAGGAGGTCGGGCTGCCGGACGTCATCGCGCACGGCATGTTCACCATGGCCGAGGCGATCCGTCTGGTCACCGACTGGACCGGCGACCCGGGTGCGGTCGTCGAGTACGGCGTCCGCTTCACCAGGCCCGTCGTCGTCCCCAACGACGACCAGGGCGCCACGATCGAGGTCACCGGCAAGGTCGCGGCCAAGCTCGACGACAACAAGGTCCGCGTGGACCTCACGGCGACCAGCGCCGGGCAGAAGGTGCTGGGGATGTCGCGGGCCGTCGTACGACTGGCCTGAGCGCCGACCGCGGGGAACGGCTCGGCCGGCTGCCGGGCCGTTCGACCGTGACGGTGCTGTCAGTGCCGTCTCGTAGTCTTGGGCGCGTGCAGGAACTCCACGACGCCCCCCTCGCCCCACTGACCACCTTCCGGCTGGGCGGACCGGCGACCCGGCTGGTCTACGCGACGACCGACGCCGAGGTCATCGCCGTGGTCCGCGAGGCCGACGACAGCGGGACACCGCTGCTCCTCATCGGCGGCGGCTCGAACCTGGTCATCGGCGACGAGGGCTTCGCGGGCACCGCGCTCGTCATCGCCACCAAGGGCTTCACGCTCGACGGCACCCGGCTGGAGCTGGCCGCCGGCGAGGTGTGGACCGACGCCGTCGCCCGGACCGTCGAGGCGGATCTCGCCGGCGTCGAGTGCCTCGCCGGCATCCCGGGCTCGGCGGGCGCGACCCCCATCCAGAACGTGGGGGCGTACGGCCAGGAGGTCTCGTCGACGATCACCGAGGTCGTCGCCTACGACCGCCATGCGCGGGAAACGGTCACGCTGACGAACGCGGAATGCGCCTTCTCCTACCGCCACAGCCGCTTCAAGGCCGACCCCGAGCGGTACGTCGTCCTGCGCGTCCGCTTCGAACTGGAGGACGCGAGGGGCCTGTCAGGGCCCCTCAAGTACGCCGAGACGGCCCGGGCGCTGGGCGTGGAAGCCGGCGACCGCGTGCCGCTCGCCGACGCCCGCGACACCGTCCTGAAGCTGCGCTCCGGGAAGGGCATGGTCCTGGACCCCGAGGACCACGACACCTGGTCGGCCGGGTCCTTCTTCACCAACCCGATCCTCACCGACGAGGAGTTCGCCGCCTTCCACGCGCGCGTGCGGGAGCGGCTGGGCGACGGCGTGCGGCCGCCGGCGTACGCGGCGGGGGAGGGGCACACCAAGACCTCCGCCGCCTGGCTGATCGACAAGGCGGGCTTCACCAAGGGCTACGGCACCGGACCGGCCCGGATCTCCACGAAGCACACGCTCGCCCTCACCAACCGGGGCGGGGCGAGCACCGAGGACCTGCTCGCACTGGCCCGCGAGGTAGTCGCCGGCGTCCGCGACGCCTTCGGGATCACACTGGTCAACGAGCCGGTGACGGTCGGCGTCAGCCTGTAGACCGGCAGGGCTCGTGAGGAGCTAGGCGAGCCAGTCGTCCACCCCGGCCAGCAGCTTGGTCTTCATCTCCTCCGGCGCCGCCGAGGCCCGTACCGACTGGCGGGCCAGTTCCGCCAGCTCGGCGTCCGTGAAGTCATGGTGGTGGCGGGCGATCTCGTACTGGGCCGCCAGCCGGGACCCGAACAGGAGCGGGTCGTCCGCGCCCAGGGCCATCGGGACGCCCGACTCGAAGAGGGTGCGCAGGGGCACGTCCTCCGGCTTCTCGTACACGCCCAGGGCCACGTTCGAGGCCGGGCACACCTCGCAGGTCACGCCCCGGTCGGCCAGGCGCTTCAGCAGCCGCGGATCCTCGGCCGCCCGCACCCCGTGCCCGATCCGGTGCGCGTCCAGGTCGTCCAGACAGTCCCGGACCGACAACGGGCCGGTCAGCTCGCCGCCGTGCGGCGCCGACAACAGACCCCCCTCGCGGGCGATCGCAAAGGCCCGGTCGAAATCCCGTGCCATGCCCCGGCGTTCGTCGTTCGACAGACCGAAACCGACCACGCCCCGGTCCGCGTACCGCACCGCCAGCCGGGCCAGCGTGCGCGCGTCCAGCGGGTGCTTCATACGGTTCGCGGCCACCAGGACACGCATCCCCAGGCCGGTCTCCCGCATCGTCGTGTCCACCGCGTCGAGGATGACCTCCAGGGCCGGGATCAGACCGCCCAGGCGTGGGGCGTACGAGGTCGGGTCGACCTGGATCTCCAGCCAGCCCGAGCCGTCCCTGAGGTCCTCCTCGGCCGCCTCCCGGACCAGGCGCTGGATGTCCTCCGGTTCCCTGAGACACGAGCGCGCCGCGTCGTACAGGCGCTGGAAGCGGAACCAGCCGCGCTCGTCCGTCGCCCGCAGTCTCGGCGGCTCCCCACTGGTCAGTGCTTCGGTCAGCGCCTCGGGCAGCCGTACGCCGTACTTGTCGGCGAGCTCCAGCACGGTGGTCGGTCGCATCGACCCGGTGAAGTGCAGGTGCAGATGGGCTTTCGGCAGCTCAGAGACATCACGTACACGCTCCATTCCAGGATCCTGCCGTACGTTGCTGTCGTCCCGGTAGCGCTTTCCCCGAACGTGGTCTTGCTCGCACAAACGACAGAGGACCACCCCTCGACGTTCAGGGGTGGTCCTCCCGCCAGACTTCAGTCGCGAGCCTCCGCCAGCAGCTTCTGGATCCGGCTCACGCCCTCGACGAGGTCCTCGTCGCCCAGGGCGTACGACAGCCGCAGGTAGCCCGGCGTGCCGAAGGCCTCGCCCGGGACGACCGCGACCTCGGCCTCCTCCAGGATCAGCGCGGCCAGCTCGACCGTGTCCTGCGGGCGCTTGCCGCGGATCTCCTTGCCCAGCAGGCCCTTCACCGAGGGGTAGGCGTAGAAGGCGCCCTCGGGCTCGGGGCAGAGGACGCCGTCGATCTCGTTCAGCATCCGCACGATCGTCTTGCGGCGCCGGTCGAAGGCCTCGCGCATCTTCGCGACCGCGTCCAGGTTGCCGGAGACGGCGGCGAGGGCGGCGGCCTGGGCCACGTTCGAGACGTTCGACGTGGCGTGCGACTGCAGGTTCGTGGCCGCCTTCACGACGTCCTTCGGGCCGATGATCCAGCCCACGCGCCAGCCCGTCATGGCGTACGTCTTCGCCACGCCGTTGACCACGATGCACTTGTCGCGCAGCTCGGGCAGGAGGGCCGGCAGGGAGACGGACACCGCGTCGCCGTAGACGAGGTGCTCATAGATCTCGTCGGTCAGCACCCACAGGCCGTGCTCGACGGCCCAGCGGCCGATCGCCTCGGTCTCGGCCTCGCTGTAGACCGCGCCCGTCGGGTTGGACGGCGACACGAAGAGGACGACCTTCGTCCGGTCCGTACGGGCGGCCTCCAGCTGCTCGACCGAGACGCGGTAGCCGGTCGTCTCGTCGGCGACCACCTCGACGGGGACGCCGCCCGCGAGACGGATCGACTCGGGGTAGGTCGTCCAGTACGGGGCCGGGACGATGACCTCGTCGCCCGGGTCCAGGATCGCGGCGAAGGCCTCGTAGATCGCCTGCTTGCCGCCGTTGGTGACCAGGATCTGCGAGACGTCCGGTTCGTAGCCGGAGTCACGCAGGGTCTTCGCGGCGAGCGCGGCCTTCAGCTCGGGCAGGCCGCCGGCCGGCGTGTAGCGGTGGTACTTCGGGTTCTTGCAGGCCTCGATGGCGGCCTCGACGATGTAGTCCGGGGTCGGGAAGTCGGGCTCGCCGGCGCCGAAGCCGATCACCGGACGCCCGGCGGCCTTGAGGGCCTTGGCCTTGGCGTCCACGGCGAGGGTGGCGGACTCGGAGATCGCGCCGACTCGGGCGGAGACCCGGCGCTCGGTGGGAGGGATTGCAGCGCTCATGGGGCCCATCGTTTCAGACCGGAAACTCACCCGGCACGCGGGTTTCACAGACTGAACATGTGCGGGCAAACCCCAGAACACCCGTCCGGAACCCGCTCGCGGCCAGGGCGATCTTCGGCCGATCTGATGCCGTTCCGCCGCCGTTCTTCCCTCCGCACAGCCCCTACGGGCACTTTCTGTTCGACGACCGGCCCCGGAACACGTACACTCTCACCTCGTTGGCCTTCAACAGCTCGCGCTGAACCGGTGCACACCGAGCACCCGGTTGGATGCGGTACGTTGGGGGGCACACAAAGGGTCGTAGCTCAATTGGTAGAGCACTGGTCTCCAAAACCAGCGGTTGGGGGTTCAAGTCCCTCCGGCCCTGCTACACACTTCTTAGCCAGAATGTGTGTGTGCGCATGTACGTACAGCAATGCACCGCCGTGCGGCTCAGACCGGGCGCGGCACGGCCACGACCCGGAATCAGGTGAGGACGAGTGACGGACGCCGTGGGCTCCATCGACATGCCTGATGCCCAGGACGAGGCGCCGGAGTCCAAGAAGAAGACTCGTAAGGGTGGCAAGCGCGCCAAGAAGGGCCCGCTGAAGCGCCTCGCGCTCTTCTACCGCCAGATCGTTGCGGAGCTCCGCAAGGTTGTCTGGCCCACGCGCAACCAGCTGACGACATACACGACCGTGGTGATCATCTTCGTCATCATCATGATCGGCCTGGTGACCCTGATTGACTATGGATTCGACCACGCCGCCAAGTACGTCTTCGGCTGAGCAAAGAGCGAAGGGCGCCGCGGGTTACCGGCGCCCCTTTCGCATGTTCCACCCCTATGTATCCAGGAAGAAGCAGCCACCGTGTCTGACCAGAACCTGAACGACGCCGTTGAGCCACGCGGGCAGGACGTCGAGTCCGTGGAAGACGAGCTCGACATCGTCGAAGGTGCGGACGAGGACCTGGACGAGGTCGAGGCTGCGGACGCCGAGGCGAGCGAGCCCGCCGAGGAAGCCGCCGTACACGTCGAGGACGAGGCAGAGGCCGAAGAGGAAGAAGAGGCCGAGCCCGTCGACCCCGTCGCCGCCCTGCGCGAGGAACTGCGGACCCTGCCCGGCGAGTGGTACGTCATCCACACCTACGCCGGCTACGAGAACCGAGTGAAGACCAACCTCGAGCAGCGCGCAGTCTCGCTGAACGTCGAGGACTACATCTTCCAGGCCGAGGTGCCGCAGGAAGAGGTCGTCCAGATCAAGAACGGCGACCGCAAGACTATCCGCCAGAACAAGCTCCCCGGCTACGTGCTGGTGCGCATGGACCTGACGAACGAGTCCTGGGGCGTCGTCCGCAACACCCCCGGCGTCACCGGCTTCGTGGGCAACGCCTACGACCCGTACCCGCTGACCCTGGACGAGATCGTCAAGATGCTCGCCCCGGAGGCCGAGGAGAAGGCCGCCCGCGAGGCCGCCGAGGCCGAGGGCAAGCCGGCTCCGCAGCGCAAGGTCGAGGTCCAGGTGCTGGACTTCGAGGTGGGCGACTCGGTCACCGTCACCGACGGCCCGTTCGCCACGCTGCAGGCCACCATCAACGAGATCAACGCCGACTCGAAGAAGGTCAAGGGTCTCGTGGAGATCTTCGGCCGCGAGACGCCGGTCGAGCTCTCCTTCGACCAGATCCAGAAGAACTAGTTCTCACTGGACGTACGCTTCCGACCAGGTCAGGCGGGCTGTCAAAGCTCGTCTGACCTGCTCGGTTTTTGGCCGCGCATCTATACCCGTTATCGTTGTGCGGTATGCCTTCAGCCGGGACGCGACCCGGGTGGGGGTAGACCCGAATCGAAAGGACCCGGAGAGCAATGCCTCCCAAGAAGAAGAAGGTCACGGGGCTCATCAAGCTCCAGATCCAGGCCGGCGCCGCCAACCCGGCCCCGCCGGTCGGCCCGGCGCTGGGTCAGCACGGCGTCAACATCATGGAGTTCTGCAAGGCCTACAACGCCGCGACCGAGTCGCAGCGCGGTTGGGTCATCCCGGTGGAGATCACGGTCTATGAGGACCGTTCCTTCACCTTCATCACCAAGACGCCGCCGGCCGCCAAGATGATCCTCAAGGCCGCGGGCGTGGAGAAGGGCTCCGGCGAGCCGCACAAGACCAAGGTCGCCAAGATCACCGAGGCGCAGGTCCGCGAGATCGCCACCACCAAGATGCCCGACCTCAACGCCAACGACCTGGACGCCGCCGCGAAGATCATCGCCGGTACCGCGCGTTCCATGGGCGTCACGGTCGAGGGCTGAACCCCACCTTCGTAGAACCATGCGGCTCGCGAGGCCGCACGTGGCAGGGCCTGCTCGGCCCGTACCACGACTCCTTTCAGAACCCACAGGAGCAGTTGTGAGCAAGCGCAGCAAGGCTCTCCGCGCTGCGGACGCCAAGATCGACCGGGAGAAGCTGTACGCCCCGCTCGAGGCCGTCCGTCTCGCCAAGGAGACCTCCACGACCAAGTTCGACGGCACCGTCGAGGTCGCCTTCCGTCTGGGTGTCGACCCGCGCAAGGCCGACCAGATGGTCCGTGGCACCGTGAACCTCCCGCACGGCACCGGTAAGACCGCCCGGGTCCTGGTCTTCGCGACCGGTGACCGTGCCGAGGCCGCTCGTGCCGCGGGCGCCGACATCGTCGGCGCCGACGAGCTGATCGACGAGGTGTCGAAGGGCCGTCTGGACTTCGACGCCGTCGTCGCCACCCCGGACCTCATGGGCAAGGTCGGCCGCCTCGGCCGTGTCCTCGGCCCGCGTGGTCTGATGCCGAACCCGAAGACGGGCACCGTGACCCCGGACGTGGCCAAGGCCGTGACCGAGATCAAGGGTGGCAAGATCGAGTTCCGCGTCGACAAGCACTCGAACCTGCACTTCATCATCGGCAAGTCGTCCTTCGACGACACCAAGCTGGTGGAGAACTACGGCGCGGCGCTGGAGGAGATCCTCCGTCTGAAGCCGTCCGCCGCCAAGGGTCGCTACATCAAGAAGGCCGCGATCAGCACCACGATCGGCCCCGGCATCCCGGTCGACCCGAACCGCACCCGCAACCTCCTCGTCGAGGAGGACCCGGCCGCGGTCTGAGCCTGACGGCTCGCCCTGTCGGCGACGGGCCCCGCACCTTCCGAGGTGCGGGGCCCGTTCCCATGTGTGGGTGCCGTGCCCTGGGTTAGCGTGCGGACAGGGCGATGGCACAGGGGGACGTATGAAGTGCACGGGCGGGCGCCGCGTCGCCCTCGCGGCCGCGGTGGCGGCCACGCTGGCGGGGTGTACCTCCGGTACCTCCTCCGGCTCCTCCCAAGAGCCCGACGGGGACCGCGGGGCGACCTCCGTCTCCCGGACGGCTCTGCGGTCCGCCGAGCGGTCCACCGACCGCGCCGAGTCGGCCCGGGTGCGGTCCACGACGGTCATGGGCACCGAGCTGTCCATCGAGGCCGACGGCGCCCTCGGCTGGGGCCACGGCCTCACCGGCGACCTGACGATCACGTACACCGGCGGCACCACGGCCGAGGCGATGCGCCGACTCGGCATCACGTCGATGGAGGCCCGCTATCTGTCCGACGCCTACTACGCGCGGATGGGCGACGCGTTCGCCGAGAAGGCCGGCGGCAAGCACTGGATCAAGTACGCGTACGACGATCTCGAGGCCCTCGGCGGTGGCGGCGCGAACCTCGCGGACCAACTGCGCAACACCACGCCGAACCAGTCGGTGAAGTTGCTGCTGGACTCCGATGACGTGCGGAAGGTCGGAGAGGAGACGGTGGACGGACAGGCCACCACCCACTACTCCGGCACGGTGACGGTGGCGGACGTCGCCGACGCGGAGCTGAGGAAGCAGCTCCAACACGCCGGTGTCACCACCGAGACCGTCGACATCTGGGTCAACGACCAGGATCTGCTGGTCAAGAAGGTCGAGAAGGGACGGACGGCGAGCGGCGAGCTGACCCAGACGGCCCACTACAGCGACTACGGCGTGAAGGTCTCCGCCGAGCGGCCTCCGGCCGGTGACACCGAGGACTTCAGAGAACTGCTGGAGAAGCAGGGTGGGCCGACCTCTTGAGCCTCCTGAGGCTCTTGGGAATTCAGGGGTGTGCTCCCGTGTCCTGGGATACGCTCGCGGCATTGCTGTGAACAATCCGTGTGTTCCTTGGGGGGAAACTATGGGGGCTTCCTTACGCCGTTCCGTGCGCCGCCGAGCAGCGGGTGCCGGGCTGACCGCACTGCTCCTCGCCGTCGGCGCGGTGGGGTGTGCGATGGGCGAGGACTCGCCGAAGATGACGCCGGCGGCGGCCGTCGCCAAGGCGGCCAAGAACGCGGAGGACATCACGTCCTTCCGGTACCGGATGACCGGCAAGGTGCCGGAGCAGGGCCGGGTCAAGGCCGACGCCGCGATGCGTATGAAGCCCACCGTGGCCATGAGCATGAAGATGACGGCGCTCGACCAGGGTGCGGACGGCACCGCGGAGATCCGGCTCGTCGACAAGGCCATGTACATCGGTGGGGGTGCCGCGGCCGCCGAGGAGATGGACGGCAAGAGCTGGCTCAAGTTCGACCTGTCCGAGCTGGGCGCCGAGGGACTCAATGATCCGTCGTTGGGGGCGGGCCAGGCCGACAGGAACCCGGCCGATCAGTCCACCTTCCTCACCGGCTCCAAGGATGTGGAAGACGTCGGCACCGAGACCGTCGACGGAGTGAAGACCACCCACTACAAGGGGACGGTCACCATGAAGGAGCTCCGGGAGTCCCTGAAGGGCGAGGACGACGCCACCCGGGAGCGGCGCTTCGACCAGTTCACGAAGCTGGGCGTCGACGCGGTCACGATGGACATGTGGGTCGACGGTGACGACCAGACCAGGCAGTTCCGCATGCGGGGCGACGGCGACAAGGGCCCGCTCGACATGACCATCACCTTCCTCGACGTCAACGAGCCGGTGACGGTCACGGCCCCGCCCGCCAAGGACACGATGGACCTCGCCGAGATGATGGAGGAAACGCAGAGCTGAGCGTCGTACGACCGGATTTGCTTGACCGCGATTCGGTCGCGTACTCTCCTAAAGAAGCCAAAGACCGCTGGTCGTTGCCGTGCGCTCGTGAGAGTGCCCGGTGGCCGAAGGATCCGCTGAAATCCGCGGACGACCCGCGCAGGTGACTGTGGAAGTGCTCCCGTCAGTTCGCTGCTCGCGCAGCGATTGCCGGTCGAGCTACGCCCCGTGCGCCTGCGCCGGGGCGTTTCGTTTGTCCCAGCCCCTTCCGAGCGGTCGTCATCACCCGGAAGGAGGCTGAGGCTCATGGCGAGGCCTGACAAGGTCGATGCTGTCGTGGAGATGCGGGACAAGTTCCGCAACTCCAACGGCGCCGTCGTTACCGCGTACACCGGTCTCACCGTCGCGCAGCTCCAACAGCTGCGTCGTTCACTCGGTGAGAACGCTCACTACCGCGTGGCGAAGAACACGCTGACCAAGATTGCGGCCAATGAGGCCGGGATCACCACGATCGACGACCTCTTCACGGGTTCGTCGGCCGTCGCCTTCGTGACCGGTGACCCGGTCGTGGCGGCGAAGGGTCTTCGTGACTTCGCCAAGGACAACCCCAACCTCGTCATCAAGGGCGGTGTCCTTGACGGCAAGGCGCTGTCCGCCGACGACATCAAGAAGCTTGCGGACCTCGAGTCCCGCGAGGTTCTGCTCTCCAAGCTGGCCGGTGCCATGAAGGGCAAGCAGTCGCAGGCTGCCGCTGTCTTCCAGGCGCTGCCGTCGAAGCTCGTCCGTACCGTGGACGCTCTTCGCGCCAAGCAGGACGAGCAGGGCGGTGCCGAGTAATTCGGCTCGCGAAATGACCGCGGCCTCGAGGCGGCTCGCCCGAGGCAGTGGTCGTAGCGGGCCGAACGTACGCCCGCCAGACATGTACATCCGGCACCTGCCGAATTAGTGGAAGGATCGCCCCTCATGGCGAAGCTCAGCCAGGAAGACCTGCTCGCGCAGTTCGAGGAGATGACCCTCATCGAGCTCTCCGAGTTCGTGAAGGCGTTCGAGGAGAAGTTCGACGTCACCGCTGCCGCCCCGGCCGCCATCGCCGTCGCCCCGGGTGCCCCGGGTGCCCCGGCCGAGGCCGAGGCCGAGCAGGACGAGTTCGACGTCGTCCTCACCGGCGCCGGTGACAAGAAGATCCAGGTCATCAAGGTCGTGCGTGAGCTGACCTCCCTGGGCCTGAAGGAGGCCAAGGACCTCGTGGACGGCGCCCCGAAGCCCGTTCTCGAGAAGGTCGCCAAGGAGGCCGCGGACAAGGCCGCCGAGGCCCTCAAGGGCGCCGGCGCCTCCGTCGAGGTCAAGTAAGACCTTCGGGGTCGTACGGACCCTGTAACGCTCAAGCGCCGAAGAGCGATCATCCATCCGGGTGGTCGCTCTTCGGCGTTCCGGGGTTCGGCGGTGGCTGCCTTGCACCGACGTTCGTGCGGAGTATGGTGATCTTCGTCGTGTCTCCGGGCGTCCCCGGTGCAGGCCGCAAGTGACGAGCGCAGCACCCGGTCCGAGCAAGGGGGGCCTTGACGAACCGCACGCAGCGCGCAATTCTCAGGACGCGTCGTCACAAGGATCCGAATCCGAGGCATGGATCGACGGCGAAGAGGGCAGTATCAACGTGCGTTGAGGACGTGGGCTTGCCGAAGGTGTTGAGAACAACGAGGGTCTCAAAAACCCGGACTGGACATCAGTGTGCCAAGTGGCTACACTGACCCTTTGCGCTGCCTGTTAGCTGCCTCCTGCCCGTCACCAGGGGCATGCCCTCGCTTGGACACCGACGATCAGATATCCCCGACCTGGGATCTCTGTCTCTGTGTGCGGGAGAGGGACCGGTACGCGCGTAGTGAGTCCGAGCCCTCGGAAGGACCCCCTCTTGGCCGCCTCGCGCACTGCCTCGACCGCGAATACGAACAACGGCGCCAGCACCGCCCCGCTGCGCATCTCCTTTGCAAAGATCAAGGAGCCCCTCGAGGTTCCGAACCTGCTCGCGCTGCAGACCGAGAGCTTCGACTGGCTGCTCGGCAACACCGCCTGGCAGAGTCGGGTCGAGGCGGCTCTGGAGTCCGGTCAGGACGTCCCCACCAAGTCCGGCCTGGAGGAGATCTTCGAGGAGATCTCTCCGATCGAGGACTTCTCCGGGTCGATGTCGCTGACTTTCCGCGACCACCGTTTCGAGCCGCCGAAGAACAGCATCGACGAGTGCAAGGAGCGCGACTTCACGTACGCCGCTCCGCTCTTCGTCACGGCTGAGTTCACCAACAACGAGACCGGCGAGATCAAGTCCCAGACCGTCTTCATGGGCGACTTCCCGCTCATGACGAACAAGGGCACCTTCGTCATCAACGGCACCGAGCGTGTCGTGGTGTCGCAGCTGGTCCGTTCGCCGGGTGTCTACTTCGACTCCTCCATCGACAAGACGTCCGACAAGGACATCTTCTCCGCCAAGATCATCCCCTCCCGGGGCGCCTGGCTGGAGATGGAGATCGACAAGCGCGACATGGTCGGTGTGCGCATCGACCGCAAGCGCAAGCAGTCCGTCACCGTCCTCCTGAAGGCGCTCGGCTGGACCACCGAGCAGATCCTCGAGGAGTTCGGCGAGTACGAGTCCATGCGCGCCACCCTGGAGAAGGACCACACCCAGGGCCAGGACGACGCGCTGTTGGACATCTACCGCAAGCTGCGTCCGGGTGAGCCCCCGACGCGTGAGGCCGCGCAGACGCTGCTCGAGAACCTCTACTTCAACCCCAAGCGCTACGACCTCGCCAAGGTCGGCCGCTACAAGGTCAACAAGAAGCTGGGTGCGGACGCTCCGCTGGACGCGGGCATCCTGACCGTCGAGGACATCATCTCGACGATCAAGTACCTGGTGAAGCTGCACGCGGGCGAGACCGAGACGGTCGGCGACAGCGGTCAGACGATCGTCGTCGAGACCGACGACATCGACCACTTCGGCAACCGCCGTCTGCGCAGCGTCGGCGAGCTCATCCAGAACCAGGTCCGTACGGGTCTGGCGCGTATGGAGCGTGTCGTCCGCGAGCGGATGACCACTCAGGACGTCGAGGCGATCACGCCTCAGACCCTGATCAACATCCGGCCGGTCGTCGCCTCCATCAAGGAGTTCTTCGGCACCAGCCAGCTGTCGCAGTTCATGGACCAGAACAACCCGCTGTCGGGTCTCACCCACAAGCGCCGTCTGTCGGCTCTTGGCCCGGGTGGTCTCTCCCGTGAGCGGGCCGGCTTCGAGGTCCGTGACGTGCACCCGTCGCACTACGGCCGTATGTGCCCGATCGAGACCCCTGAAGGCCCGAACATCGGTCTGATCGGCTCGCTCGCCTCCTACGGCCGCGTCAACGCGTTCGGTTTCGTGGAGACGCCGTACCGCAAGGTCACCGGCGGTGTCGTCACCGACGAGGTCGACTACCTCACGGCCGACGAAGAGGACCGGTTCGTCATCGCGCAGGCCAACGCCACGCTCAACGACGACATGCGGTTCGCCGAGAACCGCGTCCTGGTCCGCCGCCGTGGCGGTGAGGTCGACTACGTCGCCGGTGACGACGTGGACTACATGGACGTCTCGCCGCGCCAGATGGTGTCGGTCGCGACCGCGATGATCCCGTTCCTGGAGCACGACGACGCCAACCGTGCCCTCATGGGCGCGAACATGATGCGCCAGGCCGTTCCGCTGATCCAGGCGGAGTCCCCGCTCGTCGGCACCGGCATGGAGTACCGCTCCGCGGTCGACGCCGGCGACGTCGTCAAGGCCGAGAAGTCCGGTGTGGTCCAGGAGGTCTCCGCGGACTACATCACCACCGCCAACGACGACGGCACGTACATCACGTACCGCCTGGCCAAGTTCGCCCGCTCCAACCAGGGCACCTCGGTCAACCAGAAGGTCATCGTCCACGAGGGCGACCGGATCATCGAGGGCCAGGTCCTCGCCGACGGTCCGGCCACCCAGCAGGGCGAGATGGCGCTGGGCAAGAACCTGCTCGTGGCGTTCATGCCGTGGGAGGGTCACAACTACGAGGACGCGATCATCCTGTCGCAGCGCCTCGTGCAGGACGACGTCCTCTCCTCGATCCACATCGAGGAGCACGAGGTCGACGCCCGTGACACCAAGCTCGGCCCCGAGGAGATCACCCGGGACATCCCGAACGTCTCCGAGGAGGTCCTCGCCGACCTCGACGAGCGCGGCATCATCCGTATCGGTGCCGAGGTCATCGCCGGTGACATCCTCGTCGGCAAGGTCACGCCCAAGGGTGAGACCGAGCTGACCCCCGAGGAGCGTCTGCTGCGCGCGATCTTCGGTGAGAAGGCCCGTGAGGTCCGTGACACCTCGCTGAAGGTGCCGCACGGCGAGACCGGCAAGGTCATCGGCGTGCGCGTCTTCGACCGCGAGGAGGGCGACGAGCTTCCCCCCGGTGTGAACCAGCTGGTGCGCGTGTACGTGGCGCAGAAGCGCAAGATCACCGACGGTGACAAGCTCGCCGGCCGTCACGGCAACAAGGGTGTCATCTCGAAGATCCTGCCGATCGAGGACATGCCGTTCCTGGAGGACGGCACCCCGGTCGACATCATCCTCAACCCGCTGGGTGTGCCGTCCCGAATGAACCCGGGACAGGTTCTGGAGATCCACCTCGGCTGGCTCGCCAGCCAGGGCTGGGACGTCTCCGGCCTCGCGGACGAGTGGGCCCAGCGCCTCCAGGTCATCGGCGCCGACCGGGTCGAGCCGCGTACCAACGTGGCCACGCCGGTCTTCGACGGTGCCCGTGAGGACGAGCTCGCCGGCCTGCTGGAGCACACCGTCCCGAACCGCGACGGCGACCGCATGGTCCTCCCGTCCGGCAAGGCGCGGCTGTTCGACGGCCGTTCGGGTGAGCCGTTCCCGGACCCGATCTCGGTCGGCTACATGTACATCCTGAAGCTGCACCACCTGGTCGACGACAAGCTGCACGCCCGTTCGACCGGCCCGTACTCGATGATCACCCAGCAGCCGCTGGGTGGTAAGGCCCAGTTCGGTGGCCAGCGGTTCGGCGAGATGGAGGTGTGGGCGCTGGAGGCTTATGGCGCCGCGTACGCCCTCCAGGAGCTGCTGACCATCAAGTCCGACGACGTCACCGGCCGCGTGAAGGTCTACGAGGCCATCGTCAAGGGCGAGAACATCCCCGAGCCCGGCATCCCCGAGTCCTTCAAGGTGCTCATCAAGGAGATGCAGTCCCTGTGCCTCAACGTGGAGGTGCTGTCCTCGGACGGCATGTCCATCGAGATGCGCGACACCGACGAGGACGTCTTCCGCGCTGCGGAGGAGCTTGGCATCGACCTGTCCCGGCGCGAGCCGAGCAGCGTCGAAGAGGTCTGACGGGAGTTCGGAGGCCTTCGTCATGAAGGCCTCCGGCCCCAGGACCCCCGTATCAGACCCGATGACTTACAACCCTGAGAGGGATTGACGCATAGTGCTCGACGTCAACTTCTTCGACGAGCTCCGGATCGGTCTGGCTACCGCTGACGACATCCGTCAGTGGAGCCACGGCGAGGTCAAGAAGCCCGAGACGATCAACTACCGCACGCTCAAGCCCGAAAAGGACGGACTCTTCTGCGAGAAGATCTTCGGTCCGACCCGGGACTGGGAGTGCTACTGCGGCAAGTACAAGCGCGTCCGATTCAAGGGCATCATCTGCGAGCGCTGCGGCGTCGAGGTCACTCGCGCCAAGGTGCGCCGTGAGCGGATGGGCCACATTGAGCTGGCTGCCCCCGTCACGCACATCTGGTACTTCAAGGGCGTTCCGTCGCGGCTGGGCTACCTGCTCGACCTCGCCCCGAAGGACCTCGAGAAGGTCATCTACTTCGCCGCGTACATGATCACGTACGTGGACGAGGAGCGCCGTACCCGCGACCTGCCCTCCCTGGAGGCGCACGTCTCCGTCGAGCGGCAGCAGATCGAGAACCGCCGGGACGCCGACCTGGAGGCCCGCGCCAAGAAGCTCGAGACCGACCTGGCCGAGCTGGAGGCTGAGGGCGCCAAGGCCGACGTACGCCGGAAGGTCCGTGAGGGCGCCGAGCGTGAGATGAAGCAGCTGCGCGACCGTGCGCAGCGCGAGATCGACCGGCTCGACGAGGTGTGGACCCGGTTCAAGAACCTCAAGGTCCAGGACCTCGAGGGTGACGAGCTGCTCTACCGCGAGCTGCGGGACCGCTTCGGCACGTACTTCGACGGTTCGATGGGTGCCGCGGCGCTGCAGAAGCGCCTGGAGTCCTTCGACCTCGACGAGGAGGCCGAGAGGCTCCGCGAGATCATCCGCACCGGCAAGGGCCAGAAGAAGACCCGTGCGCTGAAGCGGCTGAAGGTCGTGTCCGCGTTCCTGCAGACCTCCAACAGCCCCAAGGGCATGGTCCTCGACTGCGTCCCGGTCATCCCGCCGGACCTTCGCCCGATGGTGCAGCTGGACGGTGGCCGCTTCGCGACCTCCGACCTGAACGACCTGTACCGCCGTGTGATCAACCGCAACAACCGCCTGAAGCGACTCCTCGACCTCGGCGCGCCCGAGATCATCGTGAACAACGAGAAGCGCATGCTTCAGGAGGCCGTCGACGCGCTCTTCGACAACGGCCGTCGTGGTCGCCCGGTGACGGGCCCCGGCAACCGTCCGCTGAAGTCGCTGTCCGACATGCTCAAGGGCAAGCAGGGTCGCTTCCGTCAGAACCTGCTCGGTAAGCGTGTGGACTACTCCGCGCGTTCCGTGATCGTCGTCGGTCCGCAGCTGAAGCTGCACCAGTGCGGTCTGCCGAAGGCGATGGCGCTGGAGCTCTTCAAGCCGTTCGTGATGAAGCGCCTGGTCGACCTGAACCACGCGCAGAACATCAAGAGCGCGAAGAGGATGGTCGAGCGCGGCCGCACGGTCGTGTACGACGTTCTGGAAGAGGTCATCGCGGAGCACCCGGTTCTGCTGAACCGTGCGCCCACGCTGCACCGACTCGGCATCCAGGCCTTCGAGCCGCAGCTGGTCGAGGGCAAGGCCATCCAGATCCACCCGCTCGTCTGCACCGCGTTCAACGCGGACTTCGACGGTGACCAGATGGCCGTGCACCTGCCGCTGTCCGCGGAGGCGCAGGCCGAGGCCCGCATCCTGATGCTGTCCTCGAACAACATCCTCAAGCCCGCCGACGGCCGTCCGGTGACGATGCCGACCCAGGACATGGTCCTCGGTCTGTTCTTCCTCACCACCGACGGTGAGATGCGGGACATCAAGGGTGAGGACCGCTCCTTCTCGTCCGTCGCCGAGGCGATCATGGCGTTCGACGCGGGCGAGCTCTCGCTCCAGTCGAAGATCGACATCCGCTTCCCGGTGGGCACCATCCCGCCGCGCGGCTGGACGCCGCCGGCGCAGGAGGAGGGCGAGCCGGAGTGGCAGCAGGGTGACTCGTTCCGGCTGCGGACGACCCTGGGCCGTGCGCTCTTCAACGAGCTGCTGCCCGAGGACTACCCGTTCGTCGACTACGAGGTCGGCAAGAAGCAGCTCTCCGAGATCGTCAACGACCTCGCCGAGCGCTACCCGAAGGTCATCGTGGCGGCGACGCTCGACAACCTGAAGGCGGCCGGCTTCTACTGGGCGACCCGTTCCGGCGTCACCGTGGCCATCTCCGACGTCGTCGTTCCCGAGGCGAAGAAGGAGATCGTCCGCGGGTACGAGGCGCAGGACGAGAAGGTCCAGAAGCAGTACGAGCGCGGTCTGATCACCAAGGACGAGCGCACGCAGGAGCTCATCGCGATCTGGACCAAGGCGACCAACGAGGTCGCCGAGGCGATGAACGACAACTTCCCGAAGACCAACCCGATCTTCATGATGGTGAACTCGGGTGCACGAGGCAACATGATGCAGATGCGTCAGATCGCCGGTATGCGTGGTCTGGTGTCGAACGCGAAGAACGAGACGATCCCGCGTCCGATCAAGGCGTCGTTCCGTGAGGGTCTGTCCGTGCTGGAGTACTTCATCTCCACGCACGGTGCCCGTAAGGGTCTGGCGGACACCGCTCTGCGTACCGCCGACTCGGGTTACCTCACCCGTCGTCTGGTCGACGTCTCCCAGGACGTCATCATTCGCGAGGAGGACTGCGGCACCGAGCGCGGCCTCAAGCTGGCGATCGCCGAGCGTGGCGCCGACGGCGTCCTGCGCAAGGCGGACAACGCCGAGACCAGCGTGTACGCGCGCTGCCTCGCCGAGGACATCGTCGTCGACGGCAAGGTGCTCGCCCCGGCGGGCGTCGACCTCGGTGACGTCCTCATCGACCAGCTGGTCGCCGCGGGCATCGAGACGGTCAAGACCCGCTCGGTCCTGACCTGCGAGTCCGCCGTCGGCACCTGCGCGATGTGCTACGGCCGCTCGCTGGCCACCGGCAAGCTGGTCGACATCGGTGAGGCGGTCGGCATCATCGCCGCCCAGTCCATCGGTGAGCCCGGTACCCAGCTGACGATGCGAACCTTCCACACCGGTGGTGTGGCCGGTGACGACATCACCCAGGGTCTGCCGCGTGTCGTCGAGCTCTTCGAGGCCCGTACCCCGAAGGGTGTCGCCCCGATCTCCGAGGCCCAGGGCCGCGTGCGGATCGAGGAGACCGAGAAGACCAAGAAGATCGTCGTCACGCCGGACGACGGCAGCGACGAGACGGCGTTCCCGATCTCGAAGCGTGCCCGTCTCCTGGTCAGCGAGGGCGAGCACGTCGAGGTGGGCCAGAAGCTCACCGTGGGTGCCACCAACCCGCACGATGTGCTGCGCATCCTGGGCCAGCGTGCCGTCCAGGTCCACCTGGTCGGCGAGGTCCAGAAGGTCTACAACTCGCAGGGTGTGTCGATCCACGACAAGCACATCGAGATCATCATCCGGCAGATGCTGCGCCGCGTGACGATCATCGAGTCCGGCGACGCCGAGCTGCTGCCCGGCGAGCTGGTCGAGCGCTCGAAGTTCGAGACCGAGAACCGTCGTGTGGTCCAGGAGGGCGGTCACCCGGCCTCCGGTCGTCCGCAGCTGATGGGTATCACCAAGGCCTCGCTGGCGACCGAGTCGTGGCTGTCGGCGGCGTCCTTCCAGGAGACGACCAGGGTCCTTACGGACGCGGCGATCAACGCCAAGTCCGACTCCCTGATCGGCCTCAAGGAGAACGTCATCATCGGTAAGCTCATCCCGGCCGGTACGGGCCTGTCCCGCTACCGCAACATCCGGGTCGAGCCGACCGAGGAGGCCAAGGCCGCGATGTACTCGGCCGTCGGCTACGACGACATCGACTACTCGCCGTTCGGCACGGGCTCCGGCCAGGCCGTTCCGCTGGAGGACTACGACTACGGTCCGTACAACCAGTAAGCGAGCGTCCGCTTGAGTCGAGGGGCGGTCACCTTTCGGGGTGGCCGCCCCTCGGCGTGTCCGGCGATGTGGTCTGTGCCGGAATCGCCGGTTCGGCGCATCATGGAGGGACTCGGGGGTTCGGGGAGGTGCTCCGTGTCCAATCCGTCGTGGCAGCCCTGGGAGCCGGGGCAGGACGAGCCTCAGCCGGGGCGTGAAGCTCCGCAGCCGGGGCAGGGTGTTCCGCGGCCCTGGCAGGGCGCGGGTGGTGCGCCGCACCCCTGGGAGGGCCGGGGTGGCCCTCAGCCTCAGCCCTGGGAGGGCCGGGGTGGCCCTCAGCCCCAGCCTTGGCAGGACGCGGGTGGTCCCAAGCCCTACTCACAGCCCTGGCAAGCGCACAGCGCCTCGGCCATGCTCGCCTCGCACGCCGACCGCGAGCGGGCCGTGGATGTGCTCAGAGCCGGGTTCGGGGAGGGGCGGCTGGAGAAGGGGGAGTTCGACAGGCGGGTGGAGCGGGCCTACGCGGCCCGTACGGTGGGGGAGCTGGCTCTGCTCGTCGCCGACCTGCCCGCGGGCCCCGTACCGCAGCCTGCGCCCGTCGTGGCCGTGCCGCGGACGTTTCTGCCGGTGCCGCGGCCGCAGACGAACGGGAAGGCGGTCGGGTCCGCCGTGTGCGGGCTGCTGTGTGTGCCGACCTTCGGGCTCACCGGTATTCCGGCGGTGGTCCTCGGGCATGCGGCGCGGTCGGAGATCCGGCACACGGGGCAGGGCGGTGACGGGCTGGCCCTGATCGGGCTCGTGCTCGGGTGGCTGTCCACCGCCGGCTGGGCGCTCATGCTGACGCTGGTGTTCATGGTGGGGCTCGTGTCGGGGTGACGGGAGCCGCGTGTCGTAGATCATTGAGAGGGCTGGTCCGACGCGCCCATGGCGTGGATTTGAAGATCACGGACGGTCTCGGGGCTTGACATGTTCCGTCCGGCGATGCGAGTGCGGCCCATTTGTTTTGACCGCAGCGTTTGAGCTAGGTACGCTCAGACCTTGTGCCTGGGGTGTGCCCTGGCTCTCGTGCGTGCCATCACACCGCATAGGGGGCCGAGAACGGCCACCGTAATCTGTGCCTCTTTCTGCCTGGCGGCGGGAGTCAGCAGGTTCGACACACCCGACCGCGTGGGTCGGCGATGTTCCAGGTTAGCTTCACCATTCGGCACACAGAAACCGGAGAAGTAGTGCCTACGATCCAGCAGCTGGTCCGCAAGGGCCGGCAGGACAAGGTCGAGAAGAACAAGACGCCCGCACTCGAGGGTTCCCCTCAGCGTCGTGGCGTCTGCACGCGTGTGTTCACGACCACCCCGAAGAAGCCGAACTCGGCCCTGCGTAAGGTCGCGCGTGTGCGTCTGACCAGCGGGATCGAGGTCACCGCTTACATTCCGGGTGAGGGACACAACCTGCAGGAGCACTCCATCGTGCTCGTGCGCGGCGGCCGTGTGAAGGACCTGCCGGGTGTTCGCTACAAGATCATCCGTGGCTCCCTCGACACCCAGGGTGTCAAGAACCGCAAGCAGGCCCGTTCCCGCTACGGCGCCAAGAAGGAGAAGTAAGAATGCCTCGTAAGGGCCCCGCCCCGAAGCGCCCGGTCATCATCGACCCGGTCTACGGCTCTCCTCTTGTCACGTCGCTCATCAACAAGGTGCTGCTGAACGGCAAGCGCTCCACCGCCGAGCGCATCGTGTACGGCGCCATGGAGGGCCTGCGCGAGAAGACCGGCAACGACCCGGTCATCACGCTCAAGCGCGCTCTCGAGAACATCAAGCCGACCCTCGAGGTCAAGTCCCGCCGTGTCGGTGGCGCCACCTACCAGGTGCCGGTCGAGGTCAAGCCCGGCCGCGCCAACACCCTGGCGCTGCGCTGGCTGGTCGGTTACTCCCGCGCCCGTCGCGAGAAGACCATGACCGAGCGTCTGCTCAACGAACTTCTCGACGCCTCGAACGGCCTCGGCGCGGCCGTGAAGAAGCGCGAGGACACCCACAAGATGGCCGAGTCCAACAAGGCCTTCGCGCACTACCGCTGGTAGTCGCTACCCACATCGAGACCGAGAGAAGACTGAAGCCTTATGGCTACCACTTCACTTGACCTGGCCAGGGTCCGCAACATCGGGATCATGGCCCACATCGACGCGGGCAAGACGACCACCACCGAGCGGATCCTGTTCTACACCGGCGTTTCGTACAAGATCGGTGAGGTCCACGACGGCGCCGCCACCATGGACTGGATGGAGCAGGAGCAGGAGCGTGGCATCACGATCACCTCTGCTGCCACCACCTGCCACTGGCCGCTGGACAACGTCGACCACACCATCAACATCATCGACACGCCGGGGCACGTGGACTTCACCGTCGAGGTGGAGCGCTCCCTGCGTGTGCTCGACGGTGCCGTGACGGTGTTCGACGGCGTTGCCGGCGTCGAGCCCCAGTCCGAGACGGTGTGGCGTCAGGCGGACCGCTACGGCGTGCCGCGCATCTGCTTCGTGAACAAGCTCGACCGCACGGGTGCCGAGTTCCACCGCTGCGTCGACATGATCAGCGACCGCCTGGGCGCGCAGCCGATCGTCATGCAGCTGCCCATCGGTGCCGAGGCCGACTTCAAGGGCGTCGTGGACCTGGTCCGCATGAAGGCGCTCGTGTGGTCCGCCGAGGCCGCCAAGGGCGAGATGTACGACACCGTCGACATCCCGGCCACGCACACCGAGGCCGCCGAGGAGTGGCGCGGCAAGCTGCTCGAGGCCGTCGCGGAGAACGACGAAGAGATCATGGAGCTGTACCTGGAGGGCGAGGAGCCCACCGAGGAGCAGCTGTACGCCGCGATCCGTCGCATCACCATCGCGTCCGGCAAGTCCAGCGACACCACGGTCACCCCGGTGTTCTGTGGCACCGCGTTCAAGAACAAGGGCGTCCAGCCCCTGCTCGACGCGGTTGTGCGCTACCTCCCCACCCCGCTTGACGTCGAGGCCATCGAGGGCCGCGCCGTCAACGACCCGGACGAGGTCATCAAGCGCAAGCCGTCCGACGAGGAGCCGCTGTCCGCGCTGGCGTTCAAGATCATGAGCGACCCGCACCTCGGCAAGCTCACCTTCGTCCGGGTCTACTCGGGCCGCCTGCAGTCCGGCACCGCGGTGCTGAACTCGGTCAAGGGCAAGAAGGAGCGCATCGGCAAGATCTACCGCATGCACGCGAACAAGCGTGAGGAGATCGAGTCGGTGGGCGCCGGCGACATCATCGCCGTGATGGGTCTGAAGCAGACCACGACCGGTGAGACGCTGTGCGACGACAAGCAGCCGGTGATCCTGGAGTCCATGGACTTCCCGGCGCCGGTCATCCAGGTCGCCATCGAGCCCAAGTCGAAGGGCGACCAGGAGAAGCTGGGCGTCGCGATCCAGCGCTTGGCCGAGGAGGACCCGTCCTTCCAGGTCCACTCGGACGAGGAGACCGGCCAGACCATCATCGGTGGTATGGGCGAGCTGCACCTCGAGGTGCTGGTCGACCGTATGCGCCGTGAGTTCAAGGTCGAGGCCAACGTCGGTAAGCCGCAGGTCGCCTACCGTGAGACGATCCGCAAGGCCGTCGAGCGCGTGGACTACACCCACAAGAAGCAGACCGGTGGTACCGGTCAGTTCGCCAAGGTGCAGATCGCGATCGAGCCTCTCGAGGGCGGCGACACGTCGTACGAGTTCGTGAACAAGGTGACCGGTGGTCGTATCCCGAAGGAGTACATCCCTTCGGTCGACGCCGGCTGCCAGGAGGCCATGCAGTTCGGCATCCTCGCCGGTTACGAGATGACCGGCGTCCGCGTCACGCTGCTCGACGGTGCCTACCACGAGGTCGACTCCTCCGAGCTCGCGTTCAAGATCGCCGGTTCGCAGGCCTTCAAGGAGGCCGCGCGCAAGGCCAGCCCCGTGCTGCTCGAGCCGATGATGGCCGTCGAGGTCACCACGCCCGAGGACTACATGGGTGACGTCATCGGCGACATCAACTCCCGCCGTGGCCAGATCCAGGCCATGGAGGAGCGGGCCGGTGCCCGCGTCGTGAAGGGCCTCGTGCCCCTCTCGGAGATGTTCGGCTACGTCGGAGACCTCCGCAGCAAGACGTCGGGTCGCGCAAGCTACTCGATGCAGTTCGACTCCTACGCCGAGGTTCCGCGGAACGTCGCCGAGGAGATCATCGCGAAGGCCAAGGGCGAGTAACGCAGAGCGTCTGCACGCCGTAGGCTTGACTCCGGAGCCTCGTGGGGCATTCCACCGCAATCATGGTGAGAATGCCCCGGGGCCCGGGCTTTCCAGCAAAGATCACCTGGCGCCGATGAAGTAAGGCGTACCAGAACCACTCCACAGGAGGACCCCAGTGGCGAAGGCGAAGTTCGAGCGGACTAAGCCGCACGTCAACATCGGCACCATCGGTCACATCGACCACGGTAAGACCACCCTCACGGCGGCTATTACCAAGGTGCTGCACGAGGCGTACCCGGACCTGAACGAGGCCACCCCGTTCGACAACATCGACAAGGCGCCCGAGGAGCGCCAGCGCGGTATCACCATCTCCATCGCGCACGTCGAGTACCAGACCGAGGCGCGTCACTACGCCCACGTCGACTGCCCGGGTCACGCGGACTACATCAAGAACATGATCACCGGTGCCGCGCAGATGGACGGCGCGATCCTGGTGGTGGCCGCCACCGACGGCCCGATGCCGCAGACCAAGGAGCACGTGCTTCTGGCCCGCCAGGTCGGCGTGCCGTACATCGTCGTCGCCCTGAACAAGGCCGACATGGTGGACGACGAGGAGATCATGGAGCTCGTCGAGCTCGAGGTCCGTGAGCTCCTCTCCGAGTACGAGTTCCCGGGCGACGACCTCCCGGTCGTGAAGGTCTCCGCTCTGAAGGCGCTCGAGGGCGACAAGGAGTGGACGCAGTCCGTCCTGGACCTGATGAACGCCGTCGACACCGCCATTCCGGAGCCGGCGCGCGACGTCGACAAGCCGTTCCTCATGCCGATCGAGGACGTCTTCACGATCACCGGTCGCGGTACGGTCGTCACCGGCCGTATCGAGCGCGGCATCCTCAAGGTGAACGAGGAAGTCGAGATCATCGGTATCAAGGAAGAGAAGACCAAGACCACGGTTACGGGCATCGAGATGTTCCGTAAGCTGCTGGACGAGGGTCAGGCCGGTGAGAACGTCGGTCTGCTTCTCCGCGGTATCAAGCGTGAGGACGTCGAGCGCGGCCAGGTCATCATCAAGCCGAACACGGTGACCCCGCACACCGAGTTCGAGGCCCAGGCCTACATCCTGTCCAAGGACGAGGGTGGCCGCCACACGCCGTTCTTCAACAACTACCGCCCGCAGTTCTACTTCCGTACGACGGACGTGACCGGCGTCGTGACCCTCCCCGAGGGCACCGAGATGGTCATGCCGGGTGACAACACCGAGATGAAGGTGGAGCTCATCCAGCCCATCGCCATGGAAGAGGGCCTGAAGTTCGCCATCCGTGAGGGTGGCCGGACCGTGGGCGCCGGCCAGGTCACCAAGATCAACAAGTGAGCTTGTCGATCTGACCTGGTAGCTCCGACTGCGAGCTCCTGAAGGGGCCCGTACGACTTCGGTCGTGCGGGTCCCTTCGTCATGTCCGGGGGCCCTCTTCCCCGTCGGATGAAGTGTTGGAAAACGCTGGAAGGCGTCTCGGCGAGAGTTGCGGCAAATTCCCCACCTGTGCGCGCGGAATGTTCTTGTCTGTTCGCTGTGGGGTGGTTGGGGCAGCCGTAGCGTGAGCTGTCCGGTGGCCGCCCCGGCCCGGGATCACCTCATGAGGACGGACAGGTGCCGATGTACGGCGCGGACAGCAGGACGTCGATACCGCGACAGGTCGTCGGCGGACTGCAGCAGCCGCTTCCCCCGCTCACCGCGCCCGACATGCCGACGCGGCCCCTTCGGATACCGAAGCACGCGGCCGTCCCCGAGCGGGTGGGCCGCCGGCTGTACGCCATCGACGGCATCCGCCTGCTCGCCGCCCTGATGGTGGCCGTACACCACTTCGCCGGCACCAACCGCGTCAACCAGCCGGACAACGCGATCTGGGACCGGCCGGTGTCCGACATCATGCCCACGGTGTTCCGGTTCGCCGCCTACGGCTGGATCGGCGTCGAGATCTTCTTCGTGATCAGCGGCTTCGTGATCTGCATGTCGTGCTGGGGCCGTACCCCGCGGCAGTTCTTCGTCTCCCGGGTGATCCGGCTCTACCCGGCGTACTGGTTCGCCATCGCCTTCACCACGGCCGTCCTGGTGGCCGTCCCGGGCGTGTGGGACCGCCTGCGCCTGCGTGAGATCCTGCTCAACCTCACGATGCTGCAGGCCGGTTCGGGCGTGACCAACGTCGACGGCGTGTACTGGACCCTCTGGTCCGAGCTGCGCTTCTACCTGCTCTTCCTGCTCGTCGTCGCCACGGGGCTGACGTACCGCAAGGTCGTGGTGTTCTGCTGCGTGTGGGGCGCGGCCGCGATGCTCGCGCCGGTGGCCGACTTCCATCTGCTGGAGCTGGTCGCCAACCCGGACGGCGCCTGGTACTTCATCGCGGGCCTCGCCCTCTACCTCATGCACCGCTTCGGCCAGGATCTGTTGCTGTGGGGCATCCTCGGCATGGCCTGGCTGATGGGGCAGCTGGAGCTGGGGCACCGGATCGACGAGGTCGAGCATGTGTCCGGGTGGCGAGGCAGCGTGGTGATCTTCACCGTGTTCCTGCTGGTGATGGTGGCGATCGCGCTGGGTGCGACGGACCGGGTTCGGTGGAAGTGGCTGGTGACGGCCGGCGCGCTGACGTATCCGCTGTATCTCACGCACTACGTGGCCGGTACGACCCTGATCAACAGGCTGCGGGACACGATGGACGCCCGGCTGCTGGTCGTGGTCGTGATCGCCGGCTTCATGGTGCTGAGCTGGGTGGTGCACCGGTTCGTGGAGCGGCCGGTGGCAGGGCTCATGAAGCGGGGGCTGGACACGTCGTTCGCGCGGCTGCGGAATGCGGGGTAGGGGTGTGGGGGAGGGTGGGGGCGGTGCGATGACCGTGTCGTGGCGCACTCGACCGTGTTCACCCTTCGGGCTCTCCTGCGGGGCGTTCAGGGGGTGGGCTCTTCGGTGCCCTTCTCCCCGTACCTGGGGAGGTCGTTGTACCGGGGGAGGTCGTTCGTCGAGATCGTCCATTCGCCGATGGTGACGTCTTCGCCGTACACGAAGTCCTTGCGGGCGGCATAGCGCGGGCCGTCGGGCGTGGAGTGGATGTCTGTGAGGACGGCACCGGTGCCGGTGCGGGGGTCGAAGATCGCGTAGACGGGGATCCCGATCAGCGGGTAATCGCGCATCTTCGTGACCCAGTCATTGTCGGGATTGGAGCGGGAAACGACCTCGATCGCGGCGACGAGTGTCCGTGGGGCGAAGGAGTCGTCGACATCGCTATGTGGCCTCCGGAAGATCGGATCGGCAGTCGCGGCAGTGGCCGGGGGTGGGGGCGCGGAAGGGGGGTGGGGGTGGTAGTTGGGTGGTGAGGCGGTGGGCGAGGAGGGCGGCGTGGCGGCGTGGGCCTTGGGGTGGGAGGTCGGTGGTGAGGGCCTGTCGTACGGCGGTGGGGGTGAGGTCGCGTTCCAGCCAGGCGGCGACGCTGGGGGCGAGGTGGGCCACCTCGGCGATGACGAAGGTGGGCACCAGCAGCGGGCCGGGGTGGGACTCGAGCAGGCGGCGGCAGGCCGCGTGCCAGGCGTCACGGCGGTCCAGTAGTGCGTAGAGCGGCCCCGCGTCGACGAGCAGGGCGCTCATGCGCCGAGACGGCGCTGAGGCGTGCCCTCCTCCTCGGCGAGCCCGGCCAGCAGCTCTTCCATACGTTCGGAGATGTCGCTGTGGCCGCTGTCGCCCGCGCCCGCGGAGTGGAAGGTCCGGCGTCGGACCGTGTCGCCTTCCTGCTCCCC
This sequence comes from Streptomyces sp. NPDC002838, assembly GCF_040295365.1. NCBI lineage: Bacteria > Bacillati > Actinomycetota > Actinomycetes > Kitasatosporales > Streptomycetaceae > Streptomyces > Streptomyces sp. NPDC002838. Next base: position 32,711 of record NZ_JBEOVF010000030.1, read on the forward strand.
GCCCGGCAGATGGGCCGTGATGGCCTCACGTGTCCACTCGGAGACCGTCATGCCGCGCCGAGCCGCCTCGTGGCGCATCCTGGCGTCCAGCGTGTCGTCGATCTTGATCGTGGTTCGCTTCACGTATGCCAGCATGCGCTGACGATGGTTCCGGCCGCCTTGGGTTTGACCTGCGTCACGCTGGGGGTATTCTCTCCGGCTCGATTGGCCAGGCCCCTGCCCCATATGGCAGACTGTCCGAGTTGCTCGGTCGAGTGTTGATGCTGCGCGCCTCCCGCCGGGAGGACCGGAAGCGAGTCCCACAGTACTCGTCGTCCTAACTGCCACACGGCAGCGCTGGGGCGGACGTACGGGAATCTTTCGGGAAGTGTTGGTGCGGCACCGGCCAGGCACCCGGTGGCCTTTCGGTCCCGGCTTGCGGTTCCGGAAGGGCCGTGTTCATTCCCTGGAGGGATGTTCGAACGTAGGGCATCTGTGTCAGTGGAAGTGCGACACGCCCGACCGCGTGGGTCGGAGAAAACGAAGAGAACACCGGGTTCCAGAGCGTTACGAGAGACAGGACTACTGAGTAGCCATGGCGGGACAGAAGATCCGCATCCGGCTCAAGGCCTACGACCACGAGGTCATCGACAGCTCGGCGAAGAAGATCGTCGAGACGGTGACGCGTACTGGTGCGTCGGTCGCGGGCCCGGTGCCGCTGCCCACTGAGAAGAACGTGTACTGCGTCATCAAGTCGCCGCACAAGTACAAGGACTCGCGCGAGCACTTCGAGATGCGCACGCACAAGCGCCTGATCGACATCCTCGACCCGACCCCCAAGACCGTTGACTCTCTGATGCGACTCGACCTCCCGGCCGGTGTCGACATCGAGATCAAGCTCTGAGGCCGGTGATCTGAGAATGGCTAAGCAGATCAAGGGCATCCTGGGCGAGAAGCTCGGCATGACGCAGGTGTGGGACGCGAACAACCGCGTTGTCCCGGTCACCGTCGTCAAGGCCGGCCCGAACGTCGTGACCCAGGTCCGTACGAATGACAGTGACGGCTACGAGTCGGTGCAGATCGCCTTCGGCGAGATCGACCCGCGCAAGGTGAACAAGCCCCTCAAGGGCCACTTCGCCAAGGCCGACGTCACCCCCCGTCGCCACCTCGTCGAGATCCGCACCGCGGACGCCTCCGAGTACACGCTCGGCCAGGAGATCACCGCTGAGGTGTTCGAGGCCGGCGTCAAGGTCGACGTGACCGGCAAGAGCAAGGGCAAGGGCTTCGCCGGTGTCATGAAGCGCCACAACTTCGGTGGCCTCGGCGCCGGTCACGGCACCCAGCGCAAGCACCGCTCGCCCGGTTCCATCGGTGGCTGCGCCACCCCGGGCCGTGTGTTCAAGGGCCTCCGCATGGCGGGTCGTATGGGCAACGAGCGGGTCACCACCCAGAACCTGACCGTCCACGCCGTTGACGCGGAGAAGGGTCTGCTGCTCATCAAGGGCGCGGTTCCCGGTCCGAACGGCGGCCTCGTCCTGGTCCGCACCGCGGCCAAGGGGGCCTGAGGTAATGAGCACTGTTGACATCCTTTCGCCGGCTGGCGACAAGGCCGGTTCCGTCGAGCTCCCCGCGGAGATCTTCGACGTTGAGAAGGTCAGCATCCCGCTGATCCACCAGGTCGTCGTCGCACAGCTGGCCGCTGCCCGCCAGGGCACCCACAAGACCAAGACCCGCGGTGAAGTCCGCGGCGGTGGCAAGAAGCCGTACCGCCAGAAGGGCACCGGCCGCGCCCGTCAGGGTTCGACCCGCGCCCCGCAGTTCGCCGGCGGTGGCGTCGTCCACGGCCCCGTGCCGCGTGACTACTCGCAGCGGACCCCGAAGAAGATGAAGGCCGCGGCCCTGCGCCACGCCCTCACGGACCGGGCCCGCCACAACCGCATCCACGTCGTCTCCGGCGTGGTCGAGGGCGAGACCCCCTCCACGAAGGCCGCCAAGTCGCTGTTCGGCAAGATCTCGGAGCGCAAGAACCTGCTCCTGGTCGTCGACCGCGCCGACGAGGCCGCGTGGCTGTCCGCCCGCAACCTGCCCCAGGTCCACATCCTGGAGCCGGGCCAGCTGAACACGTACGACGTTCTCGTCTCGGACGACGTGGTCTTCACCCAGGCCGCGTTCGAGTCCTTCGTGTCTGGCCCCAAGGCCGCTGACACCGAAGGGAGCGAGGCCTGATGGCTACGCGTCACCCGAGCATCGCCTCGAAGGCTGCCAAGGCGGCCAAGGCCGCGCGCGTCGCCAAGGCGCGCCGCCACGCCACCGAGGGCAAGAACACCGTCGAGACGCCGCTGAGCAAGTCCTTCACGGACCCCCGTGACGTGCTGCTCAAGCCGGTCGTCTCCGAGAAGAGCTACGCGCTTCTCGACGAGGGCAAGTACACGTTCGTCGTCGACCCGCGTGCCAACAAGACCCAGATCAAGGAGGCCGTCCAGGCGGTCTTCTCGGTCAAGGTCACCGGGGTCAACACGATCAACCGCCAGGGCAAGCGCAAGCGGACCCGCACGGGCTTCGGCAAGCGTGCCGACAGCAAGCGCGCGATCGTGACCCTTGCCGAGGGCGACCGTATCGACATCTTCGGCGGTCCGACCTCCTGACGGAGGTCCGGATCGTCCGATATCGGACGAGGACTGAGAAATGGGAATCCGCAAGTACAAGCCGACGACGCCGGGCCGCCGTGGCTCCTCCGTCGCCGACTTCGTCGAGGTCACGCGGTCCACGCCGGAGAAGTCGCTGGTCCGCCCGCTGCACAGCAAGGGCGGCCGTAACAATTCCGGTCGTGTGACCGTCCGCCACCAGGGCGGTGGCCACAAGCGCGCCTACCGAGTGATCGACTTCCGTCGTCACGACAAGGACGGCGTGCCGGCGAAGGTCGCGCACATCGAGTACGACCCCAACCGCACCGCGCGCATCGCGCTGCTGCACTACGCCGACGGCGAGAAGCGCTACATCCTCGCCCCGCGCAACCTGCAGCAGGGTGACCGCGTGGAGAACGGCCCCGGGGCCGACATCAAGCCGGGCAACAACCTGGCGCTGCGCAACATCCCGGTCGGTACCACGATCCACGCGATCGAGCTCCGTCCGGGCGGCGGCGCCAAGTTCGCCCGCTCCGCCGGTGCCTCCGTGCAGCTGCTCGCGAAGGAGGGCCAGATGGCCCACCTCCGCATGCCCTCCGGTGAGATCCGCCTGGTCGACGTGCGCTGCCGCGCCACCGTCGGCGAGGTCGGCAACGCCGAGCAGAGCAACATCAACTGGGGTAAGGCCGGCCGCAAGCGCTGGCTGGGCGTTCGCCCGACCGTTCGCGGTGTGGCGATGAACCCGGTTGACCACCCGCACGGTGGTGGTGAGGGCAAGACCTCCGGTGGTCGCCACCCGGTCTCGCCGTGGGGTCAGAAGGAAGGTCGTACTCGAGCTCCCAAGAAGGCGAGCAACAAGTACATCGTCCGCCGCCGCAAGACGAACAAGAAGCGCTAGGAGCGGGTTTAGATGCCGCGCAGTCTCAAGAAGGGGCCCTTCGTCGACGACCACCTGATCAAGAAGGTGGACGCCCAGAACGAAGCCGGTTCCAAGAACGTCATCAAGACCTGGTCCCGCCGCTCGATGATCGTCCCGGCCATGCTGGGCCACACGATCGCGGTGCACAACGGCAAGACCCACATCCCGGTGTTTGTCACCGAGTCCATGGTCGGCCACAAGCTCGGCGAGTTCTCGCCGACGCGCACCTTCCGGGGTCACGTCAAGGACGACCGGAAGTCGAAGCGCCGCTAAGGCGGGGTGAATGACCATGACAGACACTGAAGGGACAACCATGGAAGCCAGGGCCCAGGCGCGGTACATCCGCGTCACGCCCATGAAGGCCCGCCGCGTGGTGGACCTCATCCGTGGCATGGACGCCACGGAGGCTCAGGCGGTCCTGCGTTTCGCCCCGCAGGCCGCGAGCGTGCCGGTCGGCAAGGTGCTGGACAGCGCCATCGCCAACGCCGCGCACAACTACGACCACACCGATGTCGACAGCCTCTACATTGCCGAGGCCTACGTCGACGAGGGCCCGACCCTGAAGCGGTTCCGTCCGCGTGCCCAGGGCCGTGCCTACCGGATCCGCAAGCGGACCAGCCACATCACCGTGGTCGTCAGCAGCAAGGAAGGAACCCGGTAATGGGCCAGAAGGTAAACCCGCACGGGTTCCGGCTCGGTGTCACGACCGACTTCAAGTCGCGTTGGTACGCCGACAAGCTGTACAAGGACTACGTCAAGGAAGACGTCGCCATCCGTCGGATGATGACGTCCGGCATGGAGCGCGCCGGCATCTCGAAGGTGGAGATCGAGCGCACCCGTGACCGTGTGCGTGTGGACATCCACACCGCGCGTCCGGGCATCGTCATCGGCCGCCGTGGCGCCGAGGCCGACCGCATCCGCGGTGACCTCGAGAAGCTCACGGGCAAGCAGGTCCAGCTGAACATCCTCGAGGTGAAGAACCCCGAGACCGACGCTCAGCTGGTTGCCCAGGCCGTCGCCGAGCAGCTCTCCTCCCGCGTCTCCTTCCGTCGCGCCATGCGTAAGAGCATGCAGTCGGCGATGAAGGCCGGCGCCAAGGGCATCAAGATCCAGTGCGGTGGCCGCCTCGGTGGCGCCGAGATGTCCCGCTCGGAGTTCTACCGCGAGGGCCGCGTGCCCCTGCACACGCTCCGCGCGAACGTGGACTACGGCTTCTTCGAGGCCAAGACGACCTTCGGCCGCATCGGTGTGAAGGTCTGGATCTACAAGGGCGACGTCAAGAACATCGCCGAGGTCCGCGCCGAGAACGCTGCCGCCCGTGCGGGTAACCGCCCGGCCCGCGGTGGCGCCGACCGCCCGGCCCGTGGTGGCCGCGGTGGCGAGCGGCGCGGTCGCAAGCCGCAGCAGGCTGCCGGCGCCGAGGCCCCCAAGGCGGAGTCTTCGGGGTCCACTGCAGCAGCAGCTCCGGCCGAGAGCACCGGAACGGAGGCCTGACCGAAATGCTGATCCCCCGTAGGGTCAAGCACCGCAAGCAGCACCACCCCAAGCGCAGCGGCGCTGCCAAGGGCGGCACGCAGGTTGCGTTCGGCGAGTACGGCATCCAGGCGCTGACCCCGGCCTATGTGACGAACCGCCAGATCGAGGCCGCTCGTATCGCCATGACGCGTCACATCAAGCGTGGTGGCAAGGTCTGGATCAACATCTACCCCGACCGTCCGCTCACCAAGAAGCCCGCCGAGACCCGCATGGGTTCCGGTAAGGGTTCTCCGGAGTGGTGGATCGCCAACGTCAAGCCCGGACGCGTGATGTTCGAGCTGTCGTACCCCAACGAGAAGATCGCCCGTGAGGCGCTGACTCGTGCGGCCCACAAGCTGCCGATGAAGTGCCGGATCGTCAAGCGCGAGGCAGGTGAAGCGTGATGTCGGCCGGTACCAAGGCGTCCGAGCTGCGCGAACTGGGTGACGAGGAGCTTCTCGCGAAGCTCCGCGAAGCCAAGGAAGAGCTGTTCAACCTCCGCTTCCAGGCGGCGACCGGTCAGCTCGAGAACCACGGTCGGCTGAAGGCCGTCCGCAAGGACATCGCGCGGATCTACACCCTGATGCGTGAGCGCGAGCTGGGCATCGAGACGGTGGAGAGCGCCTGATGAGCGAGAGCAACGTGACTGAAGAGAAGACCGAGGCGCGCGGATTCCGCAAGACCCGCGAGGGTCTGGTCGTCAGCGACAAGATGGACAAGACCGTCGTCGTCGCCGTCGAGGACCGTGTCAAGCACGCGCTGTACGGCAAGGTCATCCGCCGTACGAACAAGCTCAAGGCGCACGACGAGCAGAACGCCGCGGGCGTCGGCGACCGTGTCCTCCTCATGGAGACCCGGCCGCTGTCCGCGACGAAGCGCTGGCGCGTCGTCGAGATCCTCGAGAAGGCGAAGTAACCAAGCGGGGGTTCCGCCCCCGCTGACCCCCGCTGGGGGCTCCGCCCTCCCGCCCCCTCGGGTCGGGTGAGTGAAGCCCCGGCGGCTCGGGCCGACGGGACGAAAGTCCCGCGGCCCCCGACGGGGCGCCGCTCCGGGCCCTTCGGCCCAGGGCGGTGCACGCCCCCGGCGGCAAGGGTTTCCGCCTGTAGAGGCGCAAGTAATTCCTGCGGGAGCAACCCGCAGGACGGTTCCGCCAGGCTCGCAGGTTCGTCCGAAAGGGCCCTGCGGGAACCGGCAGACAAACAGGAGATAGACGTGATCCAGCAGGAGTCGCGACTGCGCGTCGCCGACAACACGGGGGCGAAGGAGATCCTTTGCATCCGTGTGCTCGGTGGCTCCGGTCGCCGCTACGCGGGCATCGGTGACGTCATCGTCGCCACCGTCAAGGACGCGATCCCCGGTGGCAACGTGAAGAAGGGTGACGTCGTCAAGGCGGTCATCGTTCGCACCGTCAAGGAGCGCCGCCGTCCGGACGGCTCGTACATCCGCTTCGACGAGAACGCCGCCGTCATTCTGAAGAACGACGGCGACCCTCGCGGCACCCGTATCTTCGGCCCCGTCGGCCGTGAGCTGCGCGAGAAGAAGTTCATGAAGATCATCTCGCTCGCGCCGGAGGTGCTGTAAGCATGAAGATCAAGAAGGGCGACCTGGTCCAGGTCATCACCGGCAAGGACAAGGGCAAGCAGGGCAAGGTCATTGCCGCTTTCCCGCGCGAGGAGCGCGTCCTGGTCGAGGGTGTCAACCGGGTCAAGAAGCACACCAAGGCCGGTCCCACGGCTCGTGGTTCGCAGGCCGGCGGCATCGTCACCACCGAGGCCCCCATTCACGTGAGCAACGTTCAGCTCGTCGTGGAGAAGGACGGCAACAAGGTCGTGACCCGCGTCGGTTACCGCTTCGACGAAGAGGGCAACAAGATCCGCGTTGCCAAGCGGACGGGTGAGGACATCTGATGACGACCACCACCACTCCGCGTCTGAAGACGAAGTACCGCGAGGAGATCGCGGGCAAGCTGCGTGAGCAGTTCTCCTACGAGAACGTCATGCAGGTTCCCGGCCTCGTCAAGATCGTGGTCAACATGGGTGTGGGCGACGCCGCCCGCGACTCCAAGCTGATCGAGGGCGCCATCCGCGACCTCACCACGATCACCGGTCAGAAGCCGGCCGTCACCAAGGCCCGCAAGTCCATCGCGCAGTTCAAGCTGCGTGAGGGTCAGCCGATCGGTGCCCATGTCACGCTTCGTGGCGACCGCATGTGGGAGTTCCTGGACCGCACCCTGTCGCTCGCGCTGCCGCGCATCCGCGACTTCCGCGGTCTGTCCCCCAAGCAGTTCGACGGCCGTGGCAACTACACCTTCGGTCTCACGGAGCAGGTCATGTTCCACGAGATCGACCAGGACAAGATCGACCGCGTCCGGGGTATGGACATCACCGTGGTCACCACGGCGACCAACGACGAAGAGGGCCGTGCCCTTCTGCGTCACCTCGGCTTCCCCTTCAAGGAGGCGTAAGCGAGATGGCGAAGAAGGCTCTGATTGCCAAGGCTGCTCGTAAGCCCAAGTTCGGTGTGCGTGCGTACACCCGCTGCCAGCGCTGCGGCCGTCCGCACTCCGTGTACCGCAAGTTCGGCCTGTGCCGCGTGTGCCTTCGTGAGATGGCTCACCGTGGCGAGCTGCCGGGCGTGACCAAGAGCTCCTGGTAATCCCCCTAATCAGGGATTCCAGAGGCTCTCGGTAAGTAAAGGGCTCGGTCAGGTGCCCGCCCCTCCATGGCTTAGGCTTGGGGGGTTGGGCGCCTGACGCCCATACGACTTACTACGCCGTAGGTCCACCGCGCCGCACCCGTCCCGTCTCGGATCGGGGAGAGGGATGGCGCACCAGGAAACCCCGGCGAGAGAGGCCGAAGGCCAATTCATGACCATGACTGATCCGATCGCAGACATGCTTACACGTCTGCGGAACGCGAACTCGGCGTACCACGACACCGTGGCGATGCCGCACTCGAAGATCAAGTCTCACATCGCGGAGATCCTCCAGCAGGAGGGCTTCATCACGGGCTGGAAGGTCGAGGACGCCGAGGTCGGCAAGAACCTCGTCCTGGAGCTGAAGTTCGGCCCCAACCGTGAGCGCTCCATCGCGGGCATCAAGCGGATCTCCAAGCCCGGTCTCCGGGTGTACGCGAAGTCCACCAACCTGCCGAAGGTGCTCGGCGGCCTCGGCGTGGCGATCATCTCCACGTCCCACGGGCTCCTCACCGACAAGCAGGCCGGCAAGAAGGGCGTAGGCGGAGAAGTTCTCGCCTACGTCTGGTAACGGAAGGGAACGGAGGAAACAGCTATGTCGCGCATCGGCAAGCTCCCCATCGCGGTTCCCGCCGGCGTGGACGTCACCATCGACGGCCGCACGGTCGCGGTCAAGGGCCCCAAGGGCTCGCTGACCCACACCGTCGCCGCGCCGATCGAGATCGTCAAGGCCGAGGACGGCGTCCTGAACGTCACCCGGCCCAACGACGAGCGTCAGAACAAGGCCCTGCACGGCCTGTCCCGCACGCTGGTGGCGAACATGATCACCGGCGTGACCCAGGGTTACGTGAAGAAGCTCGAGATCAGCGGTGTCGGTTACCGCGTGCAGGCCAAGGGTTCGAACCTCGAGTTCGCGCTCGGCTACAGCCACCCGATCACCGTCGAGGCGCCCGAGGGCATCACCTTCAAGGTGGAGACCCCGACCCGTTTCTCGGTCGAGGGCATCGACAAGCAGAAGGTCGGCGAGGTTGCGGCCAACATCCGCAAGCTGCGCAAGCCCGACCCGTACAAGGCCAAGGGCGTCAAGTACGAGGGCGAAGTCATCCGCCGCAAGGTCGGAAAGGCGGGTAAGTAAGCCATGGCATACGGGCAGAAGATCCTCAAGGGTGACGCCTACAAGCGTGCTGCCATCAAGCGTCGCCACATCCGGATCCGCAAGAAGGTCGCCGGTACGGCGGAGCGTCCCCGTCTGGTCGTGACTCGCTCCAACCGCCACATCGTGGCGCAGGTGATCGACGACCTGAAGGGCCACACCGTGGCGTCGGCGTCCACTCTGGACAGCTCGATCCGCGGTGCCGAGGGCGACAAGTCCGCGCAGGCCAAGCAGGTCGGCGCTCTGGTCGCCGAGCGCGCCAAGGCCGCCGGTGTCGAGGCCGTCGTATTCGACCGTGGTGGCAACCAGTACGCCGGGCGCATCGCCGCTCTGGCGGACGCCGCCCGCGAAGCCGGACTGAAGTTCTGAGCCGGTTCCGTAGCTAGCGGAAACAGAGAGAGGTAATTCCAATGGCTGGACCCCAGCGCCGCGGAAGCGGTGCCGGTGGCGGCGAGCGGCGGGACCGGAAGGGCCGTGACGGCGGCGCAGCTGCCGCCGAGAAGACCGCTTACGTTGAGCGCGTCGTCGCGATCAACCGCGTCGCCAAGGTTGTGAAGGGTGGTCGTCGCTTCAGCTTCACCGCGCTGGTCGTGGTGGGCGACGGTGACGGCACCGTGGGTGTCGGATACGGCAAGGCGAAGGAGGTGCCGGCCGCCATCGCCAAGGGCGTTGAGGAGGCCAAGAAGCACTTCTTCAAGGTCCCCCGGATCCAGGGCACCATCCCGCACCCGATCACGGGTGAGAAGGCTGCCGGCGTCGTTCTCCTCAAGCCGGCTTCGCCGGGTACCGGTGTTATCGCCGGTGGTCCCGTGCGTGCCGTCCTGGAGTGCGCCGGTATCCACGACGTGCTGTCGAAGTCGCTCGGCTCGTCCAACGCGATCAACATCGTGCACGCGACCGTGGAGGCCCTGAGGGGTCTGCAGCGTCCCGAGGAGATCGCGGCCCGCCGCGGTCTGCCCCTCGAGGACGTCGCTCCCGCGGCTCTGCTGCGTGCGCGTGCCGGGGCTGGTGCTGCGTAATGGCTCAGCTCAAGATCACGCAGACGAAGTCGTACATCGGCAGCAAGCAGAACCACCGTGACACCCTGCGGTCGCTTGGTCTCAAGGGGATCAACACCGTGGTCGTCAAGGAGGACCGCCCCGAGTTCCGCGGCATGGTGCACACCGTCCGCCACCTCGTGACGGTCGAGGAGGTCGACTGATCATGGCGGAGAACAACCCGCTCAAGATCCACAACCTCCGTCCCGCCCCGGGCGCCAAGACCGCCAAGACCCGTGTCGGTCGTGGTGAGGCGTCGAAGGGTAAGACGGCCGGTCGTGGTACCAAGGGCACCAAGGCCCGCTACCAGGTTCCGGAGCGCTTCGAGGGTGGCCAGATGCCGCTGCACATGCGCCTCCCGAAGCTGAAGGGCTTCAAGAACCCGTTCAAGACCGAGTACCAGGTCGTGAACCTCGACAAGCTGGCCGCTCTCTACCCCGAGGGTGGCGAGGTCACCGTCGAGTCGCTGGTGGCCAAGGGTGCCGTTCGCAAGAACAGCCTCGTCAAGGTCCTCGGCCAGGGCGAGATCTCCGTGGCGCTGCAGGTGACGGTCGACGCCGTCTCCGGCTCCGCCAAGGAGAAGATCACCGCTGCCGGCGGTACCGTCACCGAGCTCGTCTGAACACCACAGGCGTCTCGATGACTTGAATGATCCCACCGGGGATGCCCCACAAATGGGGTATCCCCGGTTGGTCGTTCCAAGGGTGGCAGTCTCGCGGGTAAGGTGGCCTGCACTGCCAACTTTCACAGGGGGCTCTTTACGGGGCACTCGAAGCGGCAGTTGACCGTTACGTATTCGTCGAACCTCAAGACCGTCACCCTTGACGCAGTAGCGCGGGGGTCGCAGGAGGCACCGTGCTCACCGCGTTCGCCCGGGCGTTCAAGACGCCCGACCTGCGCAAGAAGCTGCTCTTCACGCTCGGCATCATCGTGGTCTACCGGGCAGGCACGCATGTCCCGATCCCGGGTGTCGACTACCGGAACGTACAGACCTGTATCGACCAGGCGAGCTCCAGCCAGGGTCTGTTCGGTCTGGTCAACATGTTCAGTGGTGGCGCGCTGCTGCAGATCACGATCTTCGCGCTCGGCATCATGCCGTACATCACGGCGAGCATCATCCTTCAGCTGCTGACCGTCGTGATTCCACGTCTGGAAGCCCTCAAGAAGGAGGGCCAGTCGGGTACGGCGAAGATCACGCAGTACACCCGTTACCTGACGGTGGCGCTCGCGATCCTGCAGGGCACCGGCCTGGTGGCCACGGCCCGCAGCGGTGCGCTGTTCACCGGCTGCCCGGTCGGCAACCAGATCGTGCCGGACCAGTCGATCTTCGTCACCATCACGATGGTCATCACCATGACCGCCGGCACGGCCGTCGTCATGTGGCTGGGTGAGCTCATCACCGACCGCGGCATCGGCAACGGCATGTCGATCCTCATGTTCATCTCCATCGCCGCGACCTTCCCGGCCGCGCTGTGGGCCATCAAGCAGCAGGGCTCCCTGGCCGACGGCTGGATCGAGTTCGGCACCGTCATCCTCGTCGGCCTGGTCATGGTCGGCCTGGTCGTCTTCGTCGAGCAGGCCCAGCGCCGCATCCCGGTGCAGTACGCGAAGCGCATGATCGGCCGCCGCTCCTACGGTGGTACGTCGACGTACATCCCGCTGAAGGTGAACCAGGCGGGTGTGATCCCCGTCATCTTCGCGTCGTCGCTGCTCTACATTCCGGCACTGATCGTCCAGTTCTCCAATTCCCAAGCGGGATGGGCGACCTGGATCACGCAGAACCTGGCCGACACGGCGGCGCCCGCGCACATCACTTTGTACTTCTTCCTGATTGTCTTCTTCGCGTTCTTCTACGTGGCCATCTCGTTCAACCCCGAGGAAGTCGCGGACAACATGAAGAAGTATGGTGGCTTCATCCCGGGCATCCGGGCTGGCCGACCGACCGCTGAGTACCTGTCGTACGTACTCAACCGGATCACCTGGCCGGGTTCGCTGTATCTGGGCCTGATCGCTCTCGTCCCGACGATGGCGTTGGCTGGTTTCGGGGCAAACCAGAACTTCCCGTTCGGCGGTACCAGCATCCTGATCATCGTGGGTGTCGGTCTCGAGACGGTGAAGCAGATTGAGAGCCAGCTCCAGCAGCGCAATTACGAAGGGTTCCTCCGCTGATGCGTATCGTCCTCGTCGGGCCGCCCGGTGCCGGTAAGGGAACGCAGGCTGCGTTCCTGGCCAACAACCTGTCGATCCCGCACATCTCCACGGGCGACCTTTTCCGCGCCAACATCAGCCAGCAGACGGAGCTCGGCAAACTGGCGAAGTCCTACATGGACGCGGGAAACCTGGTGCCGGACGAGGTCACGATCGGCATGGCCAAGGACCGCATGGAGCAGCCCGACGCGGAGAACGGCTTTCTGCTCGACGGCTTCCCGCGCAATGTCTCGCAGGCCGAGGCGCTGGACGAGATGCTGCAGTCCGAGAGCATGAAGCTGGACGCGGTGCTGGACCTGGAGGTCCCCGAGGAAGAGGTCGTCAAGCGGATCGCCGGCCGCCGCATCTGCCGGAACGACTCGGCGCACGTGTTCCACGTGTCGTACCAGCCGGCGGCGAAGGAAGGCGTCTGCGACGTCTGCGGCGGGGAGCTGTACCAGCGGGACGACGACTCCGAGGAGACCGTGCGCAAGCGGCTGGAGGTCTACCACACGCAGACCGAGCCGATCATCGACTACTACAAGGCGCAGGGGCTGGTCGTGACCATCTCCGCGCTGGGCAAGGTGGAAGAGGTCACGGCTCGTGCCATGGAGGCGCTCAAGCGTGAGGACGACGGCAAGTAGTCGTTTGTACGTCGCTGCAGCCGCGGTTCCCTGAGGGGGCCGCGGCTGCTGTGTGACGGCACGTATCGTTGAAGGCACCCGTACGCTCTCCGGCCCTCTCCGGTTCCAAGAAAGGCCCTCGCCCCCATGGTGCAGATCAAGACCCCCGAGCAGATCGCCAAGATGCGTGAGGCGGGGCTGGTCGTCGCCGCCATTCACGCGGCGACGCGTGAGGCCGCGGTGCCCGGGGCCACGACCAAGGATCTGGACCAGGTGGCGCGCAAGGTGCTCGCGGAGCACGACGCGAAGCCGAACTTCCTGGGCTACGGCGGGTTCCCCGCGACGATCTGCACCTCGGTGAACGAGGTCGTCGTGCACGGCATCCCGTCCGACGAGGTCGTCCTCAAGGACGGGGACATCATCTCCATCGACTGCGGCGCGATCATCGACGGCTGGCACGGCGACGCGGCCTACACGGCCTTCGTGGGCTCCGGTCACGATCCGGAGCTGGTCGAGCTCTCCCGGGTCACCGAAGAGTCGATGTGGGCCGGTATCGCGGCCATGAAGCAGGGCAACCGGCTGGTCGACGTCTCCCGGGCCATCGAGACGTACATCCGCCGCCAGCCGAAGCCCGGCGGCGGTCGCTACGGCATCATCGAGGACTACGGCGGCCACGGCATCGGCACCGAGATGCACATGGACCCGCACCTGCTGAACTACGTCGACCGCCGCCGCGGCAAGGGCCCCAAGCTGGTCCCGGGCTTCTGCCTCGCCATCGAGCCGATGGTCTCCCTCGGCACCCCGAAGACCGAGGTCCTGTCGGACGACTGGACGGTCATCACGACGGACGGCACGTGGTCCTCGCACTGGGAGCACTCGGTCGCGCTGACGGAGGAAGGGCCGCTGGTGCTGACGGCGCCTGACGGGGGTAAGGCGAAGCTGGCGGAGCACGGGGTTGTGGCTGCTCCGGATCCGCTGGCCTGACGTTCGCCGGCGCGGGTGGTGGGCTCGGTTTTTCTCGCCCCCGCCGCCCCTGCCCTCCCGTCCCGGGGGCTGCCGCGGGATCCCCAAGACGGACGGGCTGGATCGCCGTGGCCGGTGCCGCGAATGCCGAGCGGGCGAGTTCGCCGCTTAAGGATCTCCAGCGTGGGGCAGACTCTCTCGATTCGTCTTTCCGGGAGGCCTGACGTAGACTGACTCGTCGGCTCTCGTGCACCCGCATGTCCGCATGCCCCTTCGTAGGGGATGTGCCAGTGGGACACAGGAGTCGATCAAGGTAGTCGATTCGAAGGGCGAAGCGTGGCCAAGAAGCAAGGTGCCATCGAGATCGAGGGCACTGTCGTCGAGTCTCTTCCGAACGCCATGTTCAAGGTCGAGCTCCAGAACGGCCACCAGGTCCTGGCACACATCAGCGGCAAGATGCGCATGCACTACATCCGCATCCTCCCTGACGACCGGGTCGTGGTGGAGCTGTCTCCGTACGACCTGACGCGTGGCCGGATCGTCTACCGGTACAAGTAGATCTTGCCCACGTCCCGCGCGAGCGGGACCGCCGGCAACTGACCCGGAGAACCTCACCCCATGAAGGTCAAGCCGAGCGTCAAGAAGATCTGCGACAAGTGCAGGGTGATCCGCCGTCACGGCCGGGTCATGGTCATCTGCGAGAACCCGCGCCACAAGCAGCGCCAGGGCTGACGCACGACCCACCCTCTGCGATTCGCAGAACTTCGCGCGACGCGAGCTGAATATGTTCATACGCAGGACCCAGGCGCGCTCAGGCGCCTGATACCCCCGGTTCGGAGGCCGGGGACCCGGTTCGTACCTGGTACGGCGGCCGGGAGTCGGTTCTGTGGAAGACCTCCGAGGATCAACTGGAGCCATTGAATGGCACGCGTTTCCGGTGTTGACATCCCGCGCGAAAAGCGTGTGGAGGTCGCTCTCACCTACGTGTTCGGCATCGGCCGGACCCTCTCGCAGCAGACGCTGGCTGAGACCGGCGTGGACCCGAACACCCGTGTTCGCGACCTCTCCGAGGAGCAGCTCGTCGCGATCCGCGAGTACGTCGACAACAACATCAAGACCGAGGGTGACCTCCGTCGCGAGATCCAGGCCGACATCCGCCGCAAGGTCGAGATCGGCTGCTACCAGGGTCTGCGTCACCGCCGCGGCCTGCCCGTCCGCGGTCAGCGCACCAGCACCAACGCCCGCACCCGCAAGGGCCCGCGTCGCGCCATCGCCGGCAAGAAGAAGCCGGGCAAGAAGTAGTCCGCAGCGGACACCTGTCCACGGTCTTCGCTGTAGGACCGACCACCTCCCGTAGGAGTAATAGATGCCCCCCAAGGGACGTCAGGGCGCTGCCAAGAAGGTGCGCCGCAAGGAAAAGAAGAACGTCGCTCACGGCCACGCGCACATCAAGAGCACGTTCAACAACACCATCGTCTCGATCACGGACCCCTCGGGCAACGTGATCTCCTGGGCCTCCGCCGGCCACGTCGGCTTCAAGGGCTCGCGCAAGTCCACCCCCTTCGCCGCGCAGATGGCCGCCGAGTCGGCCGCCCGCCGCGCGCAGGAGCACGGCATGCGCAAGGTGGACGTGTTCGTCAAGGGTCCGGGTTCCGGTCGTGAGACCGCCATCCGTTCGCTTCAGGCGACCGGTCTCGAGGTCGGCTCCATCCAGGACGTCACCCCCACCCCGCACAACGGCTGCCGTCCGCCGAAGCGTCGTCGCGTCTGACGCACGGCCGCTTGTCGGTTTGAGGGATTCGGGCGGTACGGCACCGTAAAAGGGCCGTATCGCCCGTACCCTTGCAGTACCCGTCCTCTTTTGAGGCACGGTTCCGTCGGACGTCAAATAGCGGGCGTCCACGAAAGAAGGATCTGATCCACACATGCTGATCGCTCAGCGTCCCTCGTTGACCGAAGAGGTCGTCGACGAATTCCGCTCCCGGTTCGTGATCGAGCCGCTGGAGCCGGGCTTCGGCTACACCCTCGGCAACTCCCTGCGTCGGACCCTCCTGTCGTCGATCCCCGGTGCGGCTGTCACCAGCATCCGGATCGACGGTGTCCTGCACGAGTTCACCACCGTGCCGGGCGTCAAGGAGGACGTCACCGACCTGATCCTCAACATCAAGCAGCTGGTCGTCTCCTCGGAGCACGACGAGCCTGTCGTGATGTACCTGCGCAAGCAGGGCCCGGGTCTCGTCACCGCCGCCGACATCGCGCCCCCGGCCGGTGTCGAGGTGCACAACCCCGACCTCGTCCTCGCCACGCTCAACGGCAAGGGCAAGCTGGAGATGGAGCTGACGGTCGAGCGTGGCCGTGGTTACGTCTCCGCCGTGCAGAACAAGCAGGTCGGTCAGGAGATCGGTCGTATCCCGGTCGACTCGATCTACTCGCCGGTTCTGAAGGTCACGTACAAGGTCGAGGCGACCCGTGTCGAGCAGCGCACCGACTTCGACAAGCTGATCGTCGACGTCGAGACCAAGCAGGCGATGCGTCCGCGCGACGCGATGGCGTCTGCCGGTAAGACCCTGGTCGAGCTGTTCGGGCTGGCCCGGGAGCTCAACATCGACGCCGAGGGCATCGACATGGGTCCGTCCCCGACGGACGCCGCCCTGGCCGCCGATCTGGCGCTGCCGATCGAGGAGCTGGAGCTCACCGTTCGGTCGTACAACTGCCTCAAGCGTGAGGGCATCCACTCCGTGGGTGAACTCGTGGCTCGTTCCGAGGCGGACCTGCTCGACATTCGTAACTTCGGTGCGAAGTCGATCGACGAGGTCAAGGCGAAGCTGGCGGGTATGGGCCTCGCCCTGAAGGACAGCCCGCCTGGATTCGACCCCACGGCTGCGGCTGACGCCTTCGGGGCGGATGACGACGCCGACGCCGGTTTCGTCGAGACCGAGCAGTACTAAGAGCTCGGGACCGATTGCCGGTTCTTGGCTGCGGGACCGTTGTGGCTGGTCGCGCCCACGCGGCGGAGCCGCATATTTGATACAGACCCGCGCCCCTGACGGGGCGCGGTGGTTGTTGCCGATGAGCGTCCGCTCATCGGGTCCTGACCTCGGTACCTAATACGGCCGGGGCAGATACCAAGGAGAAGGAAATGCCGAAGCCCACCAAGGGTGCCCGTCTGGGCGGCAGTGCCGCGCACGAGAAGCTGCTGCTCGCGAACCTCGCGAAGTCGCTCTTCGAGCACGGCCGTATCACCACCACCGAGGCGAAGGCCCGCCGCCTGCGCCCGTACGCCGAGCGTCTGGTCACCAAGGCGAAGAAGGGCGACCTTCACAACCGCCGCCAGGTGCTCCAGGTCATCACGGACAAGAGCGTCGTCCACACGCTCTTCACCGAGATCGGCCCGCGCTACGAGAACCGTCCGGGTGGTTACACCCGCATCACCAAGATCGGTAACCGCCGTGGCGACAACGCGCCCATGGCCGTCATCGAGCTGGTCGAGGCGCTGACGGTCGCGCAGCAGGCGACCGGTGAGGCCGAGGCCGCCACCAAGCGGGCGGTCAAGGAGGCCGACGAGGCCAAGGTCGAGGAGACCAAGGCCGAGGAGACCAAGGTCGACGTGACCAAGGCCGACGAGGCTGCCGAGGCTCCGGCGGAAGAGTCCAAGGACGCCTGAGGCTGACGCCCTGCGTCGAGCGGGTCCGCCCCCTGCGGGGCGGGCCCGCTTCTGCGTTGCTGAGAGGATCCAGGGGTGAGTGACGAAGTACAGCCCGGATACGTACGTGTGCGTCTCGATCTTTCCTACGACGGGACCGAGTTCTCCGGGTGGGCCAAGCAGGCCGGTGGGCGCAGGACCGTGCAGGGTGAGATCGAGGACGCCCTGCGGACCGTGACGCGGTCGAGGGACACGACGTACGAGCTGACCGTGGCCGGGCGTACCGACGCCGGTGTGCACGCCCGGGGGCAGGTCGCCCATGTGGATCTGCCGCGCGAGGTCTGGGTCGAGCACCACGGGAAGCTGCTCAAGCGGCTCGCCGGGCGCCTGCCCAAGGACGTACGGGTGTGGGCGCTCAGGGAGGCGCCCAGTGGCTTCAACGCCCGTTTCTCGGCCGTCTGGCGGCGCTACGCCTACCGCGTCACCGACAACCCCGGGGGAGTGGACCCGCTGCTGCGGAACCACGTCCTGTGGCACGACTGGCCCCTCGACGTCGACGCCATGAACGAGGCGGCCCAAAGGCTCCTCGGCGAGCACGACTTCGCCGCCTACTGCAAGCGGCGGGAGGGCGCGACCACCATTCGTACGCTCCAGGAGCTGAGCCTCCGTAAGGGCGCCGACGGGATCATCACCGCCACCGTGCGGGCCGACGCCTTCTGCCACAACATGGTGCGCTCGCTCATCGGGGCGCTGCTGTTCGTGGGGGACGGGCATCGCGGGCCGGACTGGCCGGGGAAGGTGCTCGCGGCCGGCGTACGGGATTCGGCCGTGCATGTCGTGCGGCCGCACGGGCTGACGCTGGAGGAGGTCGGGTACCCGGCGGACGAGCTGCTGGCCGCGCGGAACAAGGAGGCGCGGAACAAGCGGTCGCTGCCCGGGGCCGGCTGCTGCTGAACCGGCCCCCGGTCGCGTGCTACTCGTTCGCCGCTGCCGAGGCCTGTGCCTCGCCCCGGCGACGGATCTGGCGGAAGGCGAACTCGGCCAGGTCGTCGCCGGTGGTGAAGACGGGGGTGTCCTTCGTCGTCACGTCCTTGCCGTTGGTGAGGCCGGCGATGGTGAAGTAGGCGTAGCGGCCGTAGGAGTTGGTCGTCGTGCGGCAGACCGCGGAGTTGCAGAAGGCCTTGACGCCGTCCCCGGACAGCGACGCGACGATGCTCTTGTCGTCGGCGTCCTTCTTGGCCTTGGTGGCCTGCGCCGCGGTGTCGAAGACCGCCACGCCCACCGTGACGGCGATGCCGTCCTTGGTGTAAGTGACGCGCATCAGACGGGTGCAGTCGTTGTCGGTGAGGACCTTCGGGAGAGTGCCCTTGGCGGCTGCCGCGCAGCTCTTCGTGTCGGCCGTCGGGCCCTTCTTGTACACGGTCGAGCCCATGGTCAGCTGCGTGCCCGGGAAGAGGATCTGTGGGCTGAGCGGGGCCGTGTCCTTGGTCTTGCTGGAGACGAAGTCCTTCGGATCCAGCGGGGGCGGGGCACTGGTCGGCGCGAAGGACGGCGCCCCGGTCGCGGTGGGGCTCGGGATGTCCCCGCCCGCGGGCAGGGAGGACGGTTTGTTCGACGCCTCGTCGCTGCCGTTCGCCGACACCACGCCCATCGCCACGGCCGTACCGATCGCGACCGTGGCGAGCGCGCCGCCGCCGATGAACAGCAGCCGACGGCGCTTGTTGCGCGTCTCGGACGCCTCGGCGAGCGCGGCCCAGTCCGGGGTGTCCCCGGCCCCGCTGGACCACGGCTGCTGGGAATGCGGTTTCCAGGGATCCCACTGGGACTGGGGTCCCCCCTGCTGCCCAAAGCTCATGGGGCGCATCTTAGACGGGACAAGGGGTGTGCCGGTCCGCCTCAAGAGGCTCTGGAGCACCTAGCGTTCGGTCGATGAGTGAGCGCAAAAGCGACATCTCCGGGTGGTTGGTACGAAGGGCTAGCTGGCATCTCTGGGTGGTGCTGGGGGTGGTGCTGGCGGCGACGGCGGCTCGCACAGCGCGGCTGACCTCGGACGGAGGGATGGACAACGCGGTCGTCGTGCGGGCCGCGCGCACCTGGCTGGCGGGCGGCTCGCCGTATGACGATCCGCACTTCCTCTATCTTCCGAGCGCGGTGCTGGCGGCGGCCGGGCAGGTCCTGCTGCCGCAGTCCGCGCTGCGCGTTCTGGTGCCGCTCGCGGTGACCGGGTGCCTCGCCCTCGGCTGGGCCTGCGCCCTGCGGCTGCACGACGTACCGCTGTGCAGCCGATTCGCCGCCCTGGGTCTGGCAGGTCTCGCGGCCGGCTTCGCGCCCTTCTCGCATCTGGTCCTGCTCGCCAACTGGACGGCCACGGCGGCCCTGGCGCTGCCGCTCGCCCTGCTGCTGGCGAGCCGGGGCCGGTGGGTGGCGGCGGGCGCGGTCGTCGGCGCGGCGGTCGCGCTGAAGCCCCTGCTCGCACCCCTCGCGGTGTTGTTCCTGTTCGCGCGCCGGTGGCGGGCGCTGGCCGTGCTGGTCCTGGTGCCGGTGGTCGCGTCCGCCGCTTCCGGGCTTCTGATGCCCGACCCGGCCGGGTTCTTCACCCGCACCCTGCCGTTCCTGCTGCGCGGCGACGACGGCTTCGTACGGCTGTATGAGGCCTCGCCGGCGGCGGTGCTGCCGCGGCTGGGGGTGCCGGAGCCGCTGGCCGGGGCGGCCGCCGCGGTCACCGCGCTCGTCGGGGTGCTGTGCGCGTACCGGCGCTGGTGCCGCGGCGGTCCCGGTCCGCTGCGGCTCCCCGAGACGGCCGCGGCGCTCATGCTCTCGGCGTTCATGGTCTCCCGGCCGTCGTACGACCACTACCTCCTGGTCGTCGTCCCGCTGCTGCTCGCCGGGCTGCCGTACGCCGGTTCGGTCGCCCGCGGTCCCTGGTTCTGGCTCGCCCTGACCCCGCAGGTCCCGGGGCTGACCTGGCCCTATCTGGAGCCGGTGCGGCGCAGAGCCTTCAAGGACGCGTTCACGTTGTGTGTGCTGACGTGCACGGTCTTGTGTCACGGGCGGGCACGGGAGCGCCGTATGCCCGTAGACTCGCCTCAGCCGACGGCGGTGGCCTCGTTTTGACCCGTCCGGGGCACCCCAGGTATTCTGCCTTTTCGTTGTGTATTGGCTTGCTCATTCTCACGGGACGGGCCCTTACACCGGTCGACCGGGCCGATGACCAGCGACCAGCACGCGGTTTGCGTCACCGCAGTGCGGTCAAGGCTGTCGTGATCGCTTCGGTGACCTGTCAGGACCATTCACTCGAAGCGAAGGCTACGAACCGTGCGTACGTACAGCCCCAAGCCCGGCGATGTGACGCGCCAGTGGCACGTCATCGACGCTCAGGACGTTGTCCTGGGTCGTCTCGCCACCACCGCCGCGTCCCTTCTGCGGGGCAAGCACAAGCCGATCTACGCGCCCCACGTCGACACCGGTGACTTCGTCATCATCATCAACGCCGACAAGGTGCACCTGTCCGGCAACAAGCGGACCCAGAAGATGGCCTACCGCCACTCCGGCTACCCGGGTGGTCTGCGCTCCGTCCGTTACGACGAGCTGCTCGACAAGAACCCCGAGAAGGCCATCGAGAAGGCCGTCAAGGGCATGCTCCCCAAGAACACTCTGGGCCGTCAGATGCTCTCGAAGCTGAAGGTCTACAAGGGTGACCAGCACCCGCACGCCGCACAGCAGCCGGTGCCGTTCGAGATCACCCAGGTCGCGCAGTAAGTCCGGCCACCCCCTAAGACTGAACAGAATCTGAGGAGAATCGTGGCCGAGACCACTGCCGAGCAGCCGCTCGAAGAGCTTGACATCGACAGCTACACCACCGAGTCCGAGACGCCCGTCGAGGGCGAGTACACCTCGGAGTCCATGGCCTCCCGCTTCGGCGAGCCCCAGCCGGCCGCCGGCCTGGGCCGCCGTAAGAACGCCATCGCCCGCGTCCGGATCGTTCCGGGCTCCGGCAAGTGGAAGATCAACGGTCGCACCCTCGAGGACTACTTCCCGAACAAGGTGCACCAGCAGGAAGTCAACGAGCCCTTCAAGGTGCTCGAGCTCGAGGGCCGTTACGACGTCATCGCCCGCATCTCCGGTGGCGGTGTCTCCGGTCAGGCCGGTGCGCTCCGTCTCGGTGTCGCCCGCGCGCTGAACGAGGCCGACGTCGACAACAACCGCGGCGCGCTCAAGAAGGCCGGCTTCCTCCGCCGCGACGACCGTGCGGTCGAGCGCAAGAAGGCCGGTCTGAAGAAGGCCCGCAAGGCCCCGCAGTACAGCAAGCGCTAAGCGCCGGCTGCCTCTGCTCGTACTCCGGTACTCCGAACGCCCCGGCGGCACGCCACAGTGCCGCCGGGGCGTTCGTCTATCACAGGGGCTTGGGCGTATAACGGCACAAGACGCTCATTGCCTTGTGCTATCGGATGTTCAGGCATGGAATGCATGGCATGCCTGGGACGCGGGAGCCGCCCGGAGCGTCACGAGCGCACCGGCACCGCGTCCGGAACTGACGCTTCCTCAGGAGGACAAGTGGGACGACTCTTCGGCACGGACGGCGTGCGCGGTGTCGCCAACGCGGATCTGACGGCCGAGATGGCGCTCGGCCTCTCCGTCGCCGCGGCGCACGTACTGGCCGAGGCGGGCACCTTCGAGGGGCACCGGCCGACCGCGGTGGTCGGGCGGGACCCGCGTGCGTCCGGGGAGTTCCTGGAGGCCGCGGTGGTCGCGGGCCTCGCCAGCGCGGGTGTGGACGTCCTGCGCGTGGGTGTGCTGCCGACGCCCGCGGTGGCGTACCTGACGGCCGAGCTGGGCGCCGACCTCGGTGTCATGCTCTCCGCCAGCCACAACGCCATGCCCGACAACGGCATCAAGTTCCTCTCCCGCGGCGGCCACAAGCTCGACGACGAGCTGGAGGAGCGCATCGAGGCCGTGTACGAGGAGCACCGCACGGGTGCGCCGTGGGACCGGCCGACGGGTGCGGGCGTCGGGCGGGTGCGGTCGTACGAGGAAGGGTTCGACCAGTACGTCGCCCATCTCGTCGGCGTGCTGCCGAACCGGCTGGACGGGCTGAAGATCGTGTTGGACGAGGCGCACGGTGCGGCTTCCCGGGTTTCGCCGGAGGCCTTTTCGCGGGCCGGGGCCGAGGTCGTCACGATCGGGGCCGAGCCGGACGGGCTCAACATCAACGACGGCTGCGGGTCCACGCATCTGGACCTGCTCAAGGCCGCGGTCGTCGAGCACGGGGCCGACTTCGGCATCGCGCACGACGGGGACGCGGACCGGTGCCTGGCCGTGGACCACACCGGTGAGGAAGTCGACGGCGACCAGATCCTGGCCGTGCTCGCGCTGGCGATGCGGGAGCGCTCCGCTCTGCGCGCCGAGACCGTGGTGGCGACTGTCATGTCCAACCTCGGCTTCAAGCTCGCCATGGAGCGCGAAGGGCTGAAGCTCGTCCAGACGGCGGTCGGGGACCGGTATGTGCTGGAGGAGATGAAGGAGCACGGGTACGCCCTGGGCGGGGAGCAGTCCGGGCACGTGATCATTCTTGATCATGCGACGACTGGGGATGGCACGCTGACCGGGCTGTTGCTGGCGGCTCGCGTTGCGGAGAGTGGGCGGTCTCTGCGGGAGCTGGCGGGTGTGATGGAGCGGTTGCCTCAGGTGTTGATCAATGTGCCTGATGTGGATCGGTCGCGGGTGGGTACGTCTGCTGAGCTTGCGGCGGCTGTGGCTGATGCGGAGGCTGAGCTGGGGGAGACCGGGCGGGTCTTGTTGCGGCCGTCCGGGACCGAGCCGTTGGTTCGGGTGATGGTTGAGGCTGCGGATATTGATCAGGCTCGGGCTGTGGCTGGGCGGCTTGCGGATGCGGTGAAGTCCGCGTTGGGGTGATGTTCGGGTAGGGGGTGGGGGTTCTGTGGTGTGCGGGCTGCGGGTTTGTTGTGGCTTGTCGCGCAGTTCCCCGCGCCCCTTGAGGCGTTGCAGTGCCGGCGTTTTAGACAGCTGATCGTTTGCGTTGGGCGGACCAGAGCCATTTCTGGAGCATCAGGGTGAGCGTGCCGGCCAGGATGATGGCCAGCAGGTTCAGCAGGAGTTGCTGCGTCGAGCGTACGGTTTGGTTGGTGTCGCCGTAGATCAGGGCCACCGCCGCGTTGGCGGCGGCCGGGACGGTTGTCACGGAGATGGCGACACCGACCAGGGCGCCGGACTTGGCGGACGTCAGGGAGAGTGTGCCGGCGGCACCGGCGAGTACCGCCACGACGAAGGAGAACCAGTCCGGGGCGTAGATGAACCCGGTGTTGGGGCGGGCGGCCTCCAGCTGTTCCTCGGTGAACAGGCCGACGGCGTCCATGAAGAGGCTGAAGCCCACCGTCACCGCCATCGCCACCGCGAAGCCCACCAGCAGCGCGATCAGTGACCGCAGCGCCAAGCGTGGCGCGCGCTGTACGGCCGCCGTGCAGATGCCCGCCAGGGGCCCGAATTCCGGCCCCACCGCCATCGCGCCCACGATCAGGATCGCGTTGTCCAGGACCACACCGCAGGCCGCGATCATCGTGGCGAGTGTGATGAAGGCCAGGTAGGTGATGGAGAGGCTCGACTCCTCGTGGGTCGCGTCGGTCAGGTGCTCCCACAGGACCGCGTCCGCGGCCTCGCCGGGGGCCTCCGCCTCGGCCTTGTCGGCGCGCTTGGACAGCGAGAGGTCGATGTTCTCGACGGCGATGGAGCCGGTGCTGTCGAGGCCCAGTTCCTGGAGCCCGGTGAGGAGTTCGTCGCCCGCCTCGCGCGCCACGTCGCACATCACCACGTCTCCGGCGGGGTTGCGTGCGCTGCCCGGCAGTACGACCAGGTGCGTGGTGCCGACCGTCTTCTCGATCAGGCGGACCACGTCGGTGGTCCTGTCGGCCGGGGTGATCAGGCGCAGGTGGAGCATGGCGGCAGAGTAACGGTCACAGTTTGCGCAGGCTCAGGCGCTGCACCTTGTGGTCGGAGCCCTTGCGGAGGATGAGGGTGGCGCGGCCGCGGGTGGGGGCTATGTTCTCCACAAGGTTGGGCCGGTTGATGGTGCGCCACAGCGTGCGGGCGTAGTCGAGGGCTTCCTCTTCGGAGACCTGCGTGTACTTGCGGAAGTACGAGGACGGGTTCTGGAAAGCGGTCGCGCGCAGCTTGCGGAAGCGGCTGAGGTACCAGCGCTCGATGTCCTCGCCGCTCGCGTCGACGTACACGCTGAAGTCGAAGTAGTCGGCGAGGCCGACGCGGGTGCGGCCGTCCTTGCCGGGGAGGGCGGGCTGGAGGACGTTCAGGCCCTCGACGATCAGGATGTCGGGGCGGCGGACCGTGAGCCGCTGGCCGGGGACGATGTCGTAGATGAGGTGGGAGTAGACGGGGGCCGTCACCTCGTCCTTGCCGGCCTTGATGTCGGCGACGAAGCGGGTCAGCGCGCGGCGGTCGTAGGACTCGGGGAAACCTTTCCGCGACATCAGGCCGCGGGCCTCCAACTCCTTGGTGGGGAGCAGGAAGCCGTCGGTCGTGACGAGTTCGACGCGTGGGTGCTCGGGCCAGCGGGAGAGCAGGGCCTGGAGGAGGCGGGCGACCGTGGACTTTCCTACGGCGACCGAGCCGGCGACTCCTATGACGAACGGTGTGCCGGACTGGGAGCCCTGTTCGCCGAGGAAGGTGTTCAGGGCACCTCTGAGGCCGTCCGTGGCGCCGACGTAGAGGTTGAGAAGCCGGGACAGCGGGAGGTAGATGTCCCGCACCTCGTCGAGGTCGATGACGTCGCCGAGGCCGCGCAGCTTCTCGACCTCCTCGGCGGTGAGCGGCAGCGGCGTCTTGTCGCGCAGCGCGCTCCACTCGGCTCGGGTGAGGTCGACGAAGGGAGTCGCCTCCGGCTTGTGCCGGTGGGCGCTCCGGGGTATCGAGGAGACCGGAGAGATCACAGTCCATTGTTAACGGAGTTCGTACGGGATGGCGGGTGGGGTCCGTCACGTGGGGTTGCTGGAAGTCACCAGCGGGGAGTCCTGCCGGGGGCCGTGGAGTAGAACGCCAGGATGATCCCGAGGCCGCCCGCGATCCAGCCGACGAGCGCGGGGATCCGGCCGAGGACGACCGACTCCCTGTGCCGGTCGGCGTACCCGGAAGTGGCGGCCTCCTCGCCGAGCGCGCGCCCCTCGAACTCCACGGTGTCGTCGGCCTCGCCCGCGGGGAGCGGGCCGCGCAGACCGTACTCGTCGAAGTCGTCGCGCCAGATGTGGACCGTGCCCCTCTGCGTACGGTCGTCCGATCCGAGCGCTTCCCACGAGCCACGGCACTCGCCGGCGCCCATTTTGCAGGTCCAGCGCTTGGGCACGGTGATGGTCCTCGGCTCGCCGTACTTCCAGACGTACTCCCCCTCACCACGCTCGAAGTGCCCCATGAGGGCCAAGGTCGCAACGATCAGCAGGGCGACCGCGTGGAGGAGGGCCAGGCGCGGAGCCCCGCGCAGTTCGATGAACTCGCCGTTGGCGGAGAAGAACAGCGCGGGGATCAGGAGTGTGGCGCCAACGCCGATCACGACGGCGAGCAGCACCATGCCTTCCAGCTGGGTGTCGGCCTCCTGGAGGAGTTGCCACGCTGCCAGGCCGGCGGCCAACCAGAGCAGAGTGACGACCAATCCCTTGCGCATCCGGGCAGTCGATCAGCTCCAGGTGTCGGGCCGGTCGGTGCCAGTGGTCCCCAGGCGTAACGGGGCGCGTGCATGCGGTGGGAATTTCCGATTTCGGGCACGCGGGAGCCTTTTCGGGCGGGATTTGGATCGTAGGCTGCCGTTCATGTGCGGAATTGTGGGATACGTGGGGTCACAGTCGGCGCTCGAGATCGTCATGGCCGGGCTGAAGCGGCTGGAGTACCGGGGATACGACTCGGCGGGCGTCGCCGTGCAGGCGGACAGCGGGCTGGCGGCGGCGAAGAAGGCCGGGAAGCTGGTCAACCTGGAGAAGGAACTGGTCGAGCGTCCGCTGCCGACGGGGACGACGGGGATCGGGCACACGCGGTGGGCGACGCACGGCGGGCCGACGGATGCGAACGCCCACCCGCATATCGACAACGCCGGCCGGGTGGCCGTCGTGCACAACGGGATCATCGAGAATTTCGCGGTGCTGCGGGCCGAGCTGGAGGAGCGGGGGCATGTGCTGGCCTCCGAGACCGACACCGAGGTCGTGGCGCACCTGCTCGCCGAGGAGTTCTCCTCCTGCGCGGACCTGGCGGAGGCCATGCGGCTGGTGTGCCGGCGGTTGGAGGGGGCGTTCACGCTGGTGGCGGTGCATGCCGACGATCCGGACGTGGTCGTGGGGGCGCGGCGGAACTCGCCGCTGGTGGTGGGCGTTGGAGACGGCGAGGCCTTTCTCGCCTCGGACGTCGCCGCGTTCATCGCCCACACGCGGTCGGCGATCGAGCTGGGTCAGGACCAGGTGGTGGAGCTGCGCCGGGACGGGGTGACGGTGACGGGCTTCGACGGCCGTCCGGCGGACGTCCACTCGTACCACGTCGACTGGGACGCGTCGGCCGCGGAAAAGGGGGGCTATGACTACTTCATGCTCAAGGAGATCGCCGAGCAGCCCAAGGCGGTCGCCGATACGTTGCTGGGGCGCATCGACGCGTCCGGCTCGCTGACGCTGGACGAGGTGCGGATCCCTCCGGGGGTGCTGCGGGAGGTCGACAAGGTCGTCATCGTCGCGTGCGGTACGGCCTTTCACGCCGGGTTGATCGCCAAGTACGCGATCGAGCACTGGACGCGGATTCCGTGCGAGGTGGAGCTGGCGAGCGAGTTCCGGTACCGGGATCCGATTCTCGACCAGCAGACCCTGGTGATCGCCATCTCCCAGTCCGGCGAGACCATGGACACGCTGATGGCGCTGCGGCATGCCCGTGAGCAGGGTGCCAAGGTGCTGGCGATCTGCAACACGAACGGGTCGACGATTCCGCGCGAGTCGGACGCGGTGCTGTACACGCACGCCGGGCCGGAGGTGGCTGTCGCCTCGACGAAGGCCTTCCTGACGCAGCTGGTGGCCTGTTATCTGGTCGCCCTGTACCTGGGGCAGGTGCGGGGCACCAAGTGGGGCGACGAGATCGGCGCCGTCGTCCGGGACCTGTCGCACATCTCCGGCGAGGTGGAGCGGGTGCTGGAGACCATGGAGCCCGTACGGGAGCTGGCGCGCACGCTCGCCTCGAAGAACACGGTGCTGTTCCTCGGCCGGCATGTGGGGTATCCGGTGGCGCTCGAGGGCGCGCTGAAGCTGAAGGAACTCGCCTACATGCACGCCGAGGGCTTTGCGGCGGGGGAGTTGAAGCACGGGCCGATCGCGTTGATCGAGGAGGATCTGCCGGTGGTGGTGGTCGTGCCGTCGCCGCGCGGGCGGTCTGTGTTGCACGACAAGATCGTCTCCAACATCCAGGAGATCCGGGCCCGGGGTGCGCGGACGATCGTGATCGCGGAGGAGGGGGACGAGGCGGTGGTGCCGTACGCGGACCACCTGATCCGTATTCCGGCGACTCCGACCTTGCTTCAGCCGCTGGTCGCGACGGTGCCGTTGCAGGTGTTCGCCTGTGAGTTGGCCACGGCTCGGGGGAACGAGGTGGATCAGCCTCGGAATCTGGCGAAGTCGGTGACGGTGGAGTGAGGGGTCTTCAGGGCTTCGAGGAACGGGGTGAAGGCTCTGGGCGGGAAGGAGAGGGTTGCCCTGGCCGGGGCCTTTGAGTCGCGTATGGCTATGTTTGTGGGGGAGTTCGCGATCTCCACGCAGGCGTTGCCATCGTCGGGGCCTGAGTAGGACGACTTACGCCAGTTGCTCATGGGGTGCCTCACAGCTCCTTTGTCAGCCGGTGGATGAAGTCACGTGTCCGTTCCGGGTCGAGTGATACGGCTTCCACTGTACGGAAGCGCGTTCGAAAGATGCTGAGCTGCGCTTCGGAGTCGATGAAGGCCGAGCCATGGGGTACGTCACGGACCACCGTGTCGAGTTTGGGGACGGGACCGCCGTACGACATGGTGCTGGCGGCTCTGGCGAAGCCGTCCAGGGCGAAGGGGATGACACGCATGGTGATGTTGTCCGCTTCGGAGAGCTCCAGGAGTTTGGTGAGTTGAGCTCGGGAGGCCGCGCGGTCGCTGACCCTGATGCGTAGGGCCGCCTCATGGAGCACCAACTTGTACGGGATGCTGATCTGCTGGCGCCTCATCCGGTGCCGGACGCGCAACTCAAGTTCCTCGCTGGTAAGTTCGGGCACCCTGGCAGAGAACACCGCGCGGGCGTAGTCCTCAGTCTGCAGCAGGCCCGGCACGTACAGGATCGCCACTTCGTGCAGGAACGTGGCGTGGTGCTCCAACTCGGCCAGGTCCAGGAATGACGTGGGCAGTTGGCCCCGGTACTCCTCCCACCAACCGCGTGTACGGTCGGTGGCCATGACGACCAAGGCGTCGATGAACTCCCCGTCCGTGCAGGCGTAGTGGGACGCGAGGCGCCGTACCCGCTCCTCGCTCACGCCCACGAGCCCGGATTCGATGTGGCTCATCTGGACGCGATTCGCCCCAAGTAGCGCTGCTGCCTCGATGGCGGTGAGTCCTGCCGCCTCGCGCAGCCTGCGCAGTTCGATCCCCAGGCGCATCTGGCGTGCGGTTGGTTCGCGCCTCTGGACCATCGATTGCTCCTCGTTCGGGGACGGATTTCGCGATCAGCTTGCTCGGGGTTACAGGTTACCCGTACCGTCAGTGATGCGACGCACACGGAGCGGATTCGCACCGCCCCGTCCTGCCATGACGACTGCGGCAATGGCACCGCCCGCAGACCGCAACCCCCACCAACCGGAACGGAGTTCACGCATGCCCGAAATCGAGCCCTGGGAGTACTCCCTCTACATCCCGAACGACCTGCGCGCGGTCACCGTAAGCCGCCGTACCCTCCGCCTGATCCTGACGATGCACGGACTGATCGGCCTGGTGGACGTCGCGGAGCTCCTCGCGGCGGAGTTGGTCTCCAACGCCGTACGCCATACGAAGGGGCCGGCCGCCCTGCGGGTGTGCTGGTCGGCGGGGGTGTTGCGGATCGGGGCGTGGGACGCCGATCCTGAGCCGCCGGAAGCGCCGAGGTCGTTGGACGAGGGCGTCGAGTTGGAGGAAGGGCGGGGGCTGGCGTTGGTCCGGGCCTGTGCCGACGTATGGGGGTGGCAGCCGCTGGCCAGACATGGCAACCCGGGTAAGTACGTGTGGTGTGAGCTGGCCGCGGCTTGAACGGGCACCGTTGGCCGCCCGCTTCTTGGTCAGTGCCGTGCTTCCGCGAGCGGCGTCAAGGGGGCGGAGCCCCCGGGGGCGAGAAGTCCTCAGCGACTCCGCCGCGGGGCCCCCACCCCACCGCAACCGCACATCCTCACTCCACGACATCCCGCCAAGCCCCGGGCACAGCCGCCGCCACATCATGCGCCCCCACCGGCGCCCCACCCGCCGCGAACCTCCCCGCCAGCCCATGCAGATACGCGCCCACACTCCCCGCGTCCACCGCCGAAAGCCCGGCCGCCAGCAACGACCCCGCCAGCCCCGACAACACGTCCCCACTCCCCGCCGTAGCCAGCCAGCCGGTCCCCGTCGCGTTCACCCGCACCGCCCCGCCCCCGGAATCGGCCACCAGCGTCGTCGACCCCTTCAGCAGCACGGTCGCCCCGTATCGCCCCGCCAACTCCCGCACCGCGCCCAGCCGAGCCCCCTCGACCTCCTCGCGTGCCACCCCGAGCAACGCCGCCGCCTCCCCCGCGTGCGGAGTCATCAGTGTCGGCGCCGTACGCCCCCGCACCGCCCCGACCTCCGCCAGCCGCAACCCGTCCGCGTCGATCAGCACCGGCACGTCCGCCGCCAGCACCTCGGCCACGGTCGCCGCGTCCTCCCCGGCCCCCGGCCCGACGACCCACGCCTGCACCCGCCCCGCCCGCTTCGGCCCCTGGTCCGACACGAGCGTCTCGGGAAAGCGCGCGATCACGGCGTCCCCGGCGGGCCCGACGTACCGAACGGCCCCCGCGCCGCCCCGCAGGGCCCCTGCCACGGCGAGCACGGCGGCCCCCGGATAGCGCGCGGACCCGGCGGCGACACCGACCACGCCACGCCGGTACTTGTCGCTCTCCACGGCCGGCACCGGCAGCAGCCGGGCCACATCCGCGTGCTGCAACGCCTCCAATTCGGGTTCGGCGGGCAGCTCCAGCCCGATGTCGACGAGCCGAACCGACCCGGCGTACTCCCGCGCCGGATCGACCAGCAGCCCCGGCTTGTGCGTCCCGAAGGTGACGGTCAGGTCGGCCCGTACGGCCGCCCCGTGCACCTCGCCCGTGTCGACGTCCACGCCGCTCGGCAGGTCGACGGCGACGACGGCGGCCCGCGAGCGCTCCGCGGCGGCGGCCAACGGCACCGCGTCCGACCGCAGTCCGCCCTTCCCGCCGATGCCGACGATCCCGTCGACGACGAGATCGGCCCGGCCGATCAGCTCCTCGACGGCTCCCGTCCCGGCCACACTTCCGCCCGCCCGCCGCAACGCCGCCAGCCCTCCGGCATGGGCCCGCTCGGGCGCGAGCAGCACCGCCTTGACACCGGCGCCGCGCCGGGCCAGCCGGGCCCCGGCGTACAGGGCGTCGCCGCCGTTGTCCCCGCTGCCGACCAGCAGCACAACGCGGCTGCCGTACACCCGTCCCAGCAGGTCCGCGCAGGCGGCGGCGAGTCCCGCCGCCGCCCGTTGCATCAGCGCCCCGTCAGGAAGCCGTGCCATCAGCTCCCGCTCGGCCGCCCTCACCGTCTCCACGCTGTACGCAGTACGCATGCGATGAGTCTCCCGTAGATCGACGTCTCCCGTGGATGGCGAAAGACCAAACACGCCACACCCATTGACGCTTTGCCGCCGCTTTGCCAAACTCACCGCCCCCCACAGGATGAATCGATTCAGTCGAATTCGGTTCGACGAGATCGGTTCGAGGAGAGGACGCACCCGCATGCGACCCAGATCCGCTCGCCCCGCCCGACCCGTCCGGCGCCTGGCCACCGCGGCCGCCGCCGTCGCCCTCCTCACCACCGCGGGCGCCCTGACGGCCAACGCCGCCCCCACCGCCCCGGCCGCGGCGGCCCGGGCCGCCGCCTGCGGCGATGGCTCGTACCAGGCCGAAGCCGTCCTCAACGGAAGCACCTGGACCGCCCGTCGCGGCAGCAGCACCGTCTACACCGGCACCGACCTGCGCGCCGCCGTGCAGGCGGCCGTCAACAGCCTCACCGCCGGCCGCACCGCCAAGGAACGAGTCGTGGTCCGCGGCTCGGGATCGATGTCCGCCGGTTCGCGTATCTCGCTCCCCAGCTACACCGTCCTGGACGTCTGCGGCACCATCAACGTCACCGGCACCGGCTCCGGCGACCAGGCCCCGGTCTACTCCCGCGGCACCCGGGACGTCGAGGTCCAGCACCTGAACCTCACCGGCACCCCGCTGTACGGCATCTTCATGCGCAACGTGCAGAACGTGGTCCTCGGCCAGCTCGACATGCGCCTGTCGCGCGGCCTCGGCGTCCGCATCGACAACCGCGGCGACACCAGCCAGTGGACGAGGAACGTCCGGATCGACAACGTGTTCGTCTCCGGCGCCTCCAGCCACGCGGTGGAGACGTACGGCGTCGACGGCATCACCATCGGTACGGTCAC
The DNA here is from genome assembly GCF_040295365.1 of Streptomyces sp. NPDC002838. Lineage (NCBI taxonomy): Bacteria > Bacillati > Actinomycetota > Actinomycetes > Kitasatosporales > Streptomycetaceae > Streptomyces > Streptomyces sp. NPDC002838. Next base: position 64,759 of record NZ_JBEOVF010000030.1, read on the forward strand.
CGCTCGCAACGTGGGCGAGTCGGGCCTGCTGCTGAACCAGACCATCAACGCGAACGTAACGAAGGTCGACGCGGAGAACGCGGGCACCGGCACGGGGTACGCCGCCTTCCGCATGGCCAACCGCAACGGCCGCGTGGGCAGCGGCTATCCGACCAACATCCGGGTCGGCGAAGTGATCGCACGCGGCGGCGGCCGGGGCGTGTTCTGTGTGTCGGAGAGCGGCGGCGCGACGATCAACAAGGTGACGATCTCCAACACCGGCAACAACTCGGTCCTGATCGAGAACTGCTACAACGTCAACCTCGCCGCCCAGAGCGGCACGGTCACCGGCGGCGGCGAGATCCGCCTGGCCGCACGCTCGGAGTTCCCGAACAACAAGGACATCACCATCCAGAACCTGACGGTGACCAACTCGGCGATACGGGAAAACCCCTGCGGCGAGAACACGACGTTCCGCAACATCACCCGCGTGAACAGCAGCCAGTCGATCTGCTGACGGCCGTCCGGGGTGGGGCCGCCACGGCCGGCGGGCCGGTGGCCTCACCCCTCCGCGATCACCACGGCCGAGGCTACCCCGGCGTCATGACTCAGCGACACATGCCAAGACTGCACGCCGAGTTCAGCCGCCCGCGCCGCCACCGACCCCGTCACCCGCAGCCGCGGCTGCCCACTGTCCTCGACGTACACCTCGGCGTCGGTCCAGTGCAGCCCCGGCGGAGCACCAAGGGCCTTCGCAAGAGCCTCTTTCGCCGCGAACCGCACCGCGAGCGAGGCGACACCGCGCCGCTCCCCGCTGGGCAACAGCAACTCACTGTCCAGGAACAACCGCCGTGCCAGCCCGGGCGTACGCTCCAGCGACGCCGCGAACCGCTCGATCTCGGCGACATCGATGCCGACCCCGATGATGCTCATGCCCAGCACCCTATGACCGGCGGCTCAGCCGACACGTGTCTCAGAGCCGGCTGCTGGCCTGCGGCGACTTCCCGCATCACTCGAGGCCTGAATCACGACACGGTCGGCGAATTCCCCACCTGAGTCGGCACCGAAGTGATCAACCTCAGCAATTGGTGGATGTGTTCCACCCCCACGCCGGAAAACCCCAGGTCAGCCGATCCACCCGGTGGAACACATCCTCCAGTCACGCGTGAAGCAGCCGGTCAGGGACCGCCAACCCGGCCTCCCGCTTTCCCGGCCGGGCCTTCGCCACCCACCACCCGACTCGGCCGGCCAAGAAGTGACCTCTCGTCAAAACGGGTGATCCGGCCGCGCGTCACCCCCTCCGCGGCCCGCCCCCGCGTTTCTCTGATCGCATGATCAGCAGACGTATCCTTCCCCGATTCGGTCCCCGACTCGTCCCCCGATGCCTCGCCGTCCTCCTCGTCGCAGCCACCGCGTTGCCCGCCACGACCGCCTGGGCCTCACCAGCGCCCCCCGCCCCGGCCCCCGCTCCCTCCCCCGACGCCGAGCTGGTTCCCGGCGTGCCGCCTGGGCCGTATCAGCCCTGGCAGGTCGATACGCCCGACCAGTTGCTCGCGCCGAAGGTGTACGTGCCCAGTGGTGAGGAGGACGCGGTCGAGCCGAGGGCCGCGGGGGAGGGGACGTACGCGCTCGTCGAGTACGTGCCGCTCGGCGACGCCGTCGCGCGCGTGGCGTGCAGCAAGCGGACCGGGCCCTATCAGCGGCAGGTCGAGCGGTGGCTGAAGCTCAAGGTGGACGGCAAGCAGTCGGCGGCCGACTGCCGGGCCGTCCGGGCCTTCCAGGTGAAGGAGAAGATCAAGCCGGCCATCGGGTTCGCCGGGCCCGTCACCTGGTCGACGATGCAGCTCATCTCCGCGAGGAAGAACCCGAACGCGGCGAAGAAGTGCCCGGTGCGGACCCATCGGGTCGCCTGTGTCGATCTCAGCCGTCAGCTGACCTGGGTGCAGAAGGGGGAGAAGGTCGTCTTCGGGCCCGTGCCGATGCGCAGCGGGCGGGCCGCGTATCCGACCCGGGGCGGATGGCACAAGATCTACTGGAAGCACAAGAACCACTGGTCGACGCTGTACCACACGCCGATGCCGTACTCCCAGTTCTTCAGCGGCGGCCAGGCCTTCCACGCCGTCTACGGCAGCATCCACACCACCGTCGGCTCCATGGGCTGCGTCAATCTGCGCCTCGGCGACGCCCGCAAGCTGTGGGACGTGCTGAAGACGGGCGACCGGGTGTACGTGTGGGGCCGCAGGTCGGGAAAGTAGGCGTCCACGGGACTGTCCGACCCCTCTGAGACACTGGGGGCGCCATGAATGAGACAGCTGCCCCGCGGACCGCACCCCTGCGTGCCCGTGCCGAGATCGACCTGGCCGCCCTGCGGGCCAATGTGCGGACCCTGCGCGCCCACGCGCCCGGGGCGGCCGTCATGGCCGTGGTGAAGTCCGACGGGTACGGCCACGGGGCGGTGCCGTGCGCCCGCGCGGCGGTCGAGGCGGGAGCGAGCTGGCTGGGCACCGCCACGCCCGAGGAGGCCCTCGCGCTGCGGGCCGCAGGGCTGACCGGACGCATCATGTGCTGGCTGTGGACGCCCGGCGGGCCCTGGCGCGAGGCCATCGAGGCCGGCCTCGACGTGGCGGTCAGCGGAATGTGGGCCCTGCGCGAGGTGACCGAGGCCGCCCACAACGCCCGTACACCCGCGCGCGTGCAGCTCAAGGCCGACACCGGGCTCGGGCGGGGCGGCTGCCAGCCGGGCGAGGACTGGGCCGAACTGGTCGGCGCCGCCCTGCGTGCCGAGCGCGAGGGGCTGCTCCGGATCACCGGCCTGTGGTCCCACTTCGCCTGCGCCGACGAGCCCGGGCATCCCTCCATCGCCGCCCAGCTCACCCGCTTCCGGGAGATGGTGACGTACGCCGAGGGCCAGGGCGTCCGCCCCGAGGTGCGGCACATCGCCAACTCACCCGCCACGCTCACCCTCCCCGAGGCCCACTTCGACCTCGTGCGGACCGGGATCGCCCTCTACGGCATCTCGCCCAGCCTCGAGATCGGCAGCCCCGCCGACTTCGGACTGCGCCCGGTGATGACGCTGTCGGCGTCCATCGCGCTGGTGAAGCGCGTGCCGGGAGGCCACGGCGTCAGTTACGGCCATCACTACGTCACTCCGGGCGAGACCACCCTCGGCCTGGTGCCCGTCGGCTACGCGGACGGCATCCCGCGGCACGCCTCCGGGACCGGCCCGGTACTGGTCGACGGCAAATGGCGTACCGTCGCCGGACGGGTCGCGATGGACCAGTTCGTCGTGGACTTGGGCGGTGACGAGCCCGGGCCGGGTGCGGAGGCGGTGCTGTTCGGGCCCGGCGACCGCGGCGAGCCCACCGCCGAGGACTGGGCGCAGGCCGCGGGGACCATCGCGTACGAAATCGTCACCCGGATCGGAACGCGCGTTCCCCGCGTCTATGTGAATGAGGAACAAACACCGGTGAGGGCGGGGCAGGACGGGTAACCCGAACGGGGCCCACAGAGGCAAGCAGTTCGGCCCCAACGGCAACACAGGTATCACCGGCATCACAACGAACAACGACCCGGCGAACCCGGCAGTCCGGCGAAGAGGAGCGGTACGTGAGCGAGAGCAGTGCGGAGTCCGTCGCGGACGCCGCCGCGGCCGTCGCCGCCGCCACGGGGGTGGCCGGAGGCTGGCGGCGGGCGACCGGCATCGCGGGCGTCGCGATAGGCGTGGTCGCCGCGGGCGCGGCCGCCGGCGTCGCCATAGAGCGGCTCACCGTCGGCCGTGGCATGCGCCAGAAGGCCCGGCTCGCGCTGGACTCGGCGGGACCGTACGGCGCGCTGCGCGGCACGCCCGGCAAGGCATACGGCGACGACGGCACCGAGCTGTACTACGAGGTCGACGACGTCGAACCCGAGGGCGGACCGGCACCCCGCAGGCGCCGGCTCTTCGGCCGCAAGGCCCCCGCCCCGGTCACCGTCGTCTTCAGCCACGGCTACTGCCTCAACCAGGACTCCTGGCACTTCCAGCGGGCGGCCCTGAGGGGCGTCGTACGGACCGTGCACTGGGACCAGCGCAGCCACGGCCGGTCCGGGCGGGGCGTGGCCCAGGTCCAGGACGGCGTGCCGGTCACCATCGACCAGCTCGGCCGCGACCTGAAGGCCGTCATCGACGCCGCCGTGCCGGAGGGGCCGATCGTGCTGGTCGGGCACTCCATGGGCGGGATGACCCTCATGGCCCTGGCCGACCAGTACCCCGAGCTGATCCGCGACCGGGTCGTCGCCGTCGCCCTCGTCGGTACGTCGTCCGGAGGGCTCGGCCAGGTCAACTTCGGGCTGCCGGTCGCCGGCGTCAATGCCGTACGGCGGGTGCTGCCGGGGGTGCTGAAGGCGCTGGGGCAGCAGGCCGCGCTGGTGGAGAAGGGGCGCCGGGCCACCGCCGATCTGTTCGCCGGGATCATCAAGCGGTACTCCTTCTCGTCCCGGGACGTCGATCCGGCCGTGGCCCGGTTCGCCGAGCGGATGATCGAGGGCACGCCGATCGATGTGGTCGCCGAGTACTACCCGGCGTTCAACGACCACGACAAGGCCGAGGCCCTCGCCCACTTCACGGACGTCCCGGTGCTCGTGCTGGCCGGCGTCGGCGACCTCGTCACGCCCAGCGAGCACAGCGAGGCCATCGCCGACCTGTTGCCGGACGCCGAACTGGTCCTGGTGCCGGACGCCGGGCACCTGGTGATGCTGGAGCACCCGGAAGTGGTCACCGACCGCCTCGCCGACCTGCTCACCCGCGCGGGTGCCGTGCCCGCAGGGGCTACCGTAAGTGGTTATGGAAGCACCAGCAGCACCGCACGACCCGGCTGAGACCGAGCTGACCGTCACCTCCCCCGAGCAGATGCGTGACCTGGGCCGACGTCTCGCCAAGCTGCTGCGCGCCGGCGACCTCGTGATGCTCACCGGGGAGCTCGGCGCGGGCAAGACGACGCTGACCCGGGGGCTGGGCGAGGGGCTCGGGGTGCGGGGTGCGGTCACCTCCCCGACCTTCGTGATCGCCCGCGTGCACCCCTCCCTCGGTGAGGGCCCGCCCCTGGTCCACGTCGACGCGTACCGCCTGGGTGGCGGGCTGGACGAGATGGAGGACCTCGACCTCGACGTCTCGCTGCCCGAGTCGGTGATCGTCGTGGAGTGGGGCGAGGGAAAGGTCGAGGAGCTGACCGACGACCGGCTGGAGGTCGTCATCCACCGGGCCGTGGGAGACACCACGGACGAGGTACGGCACGTGACGCTGACCGGGCTGGGGGAGCGGTGGGCGGCGGCGGACCTGAGCGTGCTGTCCGCCTGACTCATGCGGGTGACTCATGAATGTTCCGACAAGGCGTCGGCAAGATGTTGCGTTCGGCGTCTTGGCCGTGGTCACATGGTATCCAGTCCGTAGTTAGGTGTACCTAACTACGCCCGCCCCCGAACTTCAGGAGGCGTCCATGTCGGCCACCGAGAGCAAGCCGCAGTCACCGTCGCATCCCTATGAGGTCGTCGCCGGCGTGTCCATGCGAGACCTGCTGGCGTCGTGCGCCGCCGCGAAGGCGATCTCGACACCGCCGCGCGTACCCGACCCGGGGACGGTCCAGCGGCCCGCGGAGCACCCGAAGGCGGCCTAGGGCCCTTCTGATGGATCTCCGCAGCGTCGCCTGCGGAGATCCATCAGAAGGGCCCTAGAGCCTGTGCGGCGGTCCGGCGGACCATGCCGCAGACGCGGGGTCTGGCACGCCCATCTGCGGCGTTGTCCCGCCGGACAGGCCCTAGCGGATCACGACGACCTTCGCGCCGACCGTCGCGAACAGCCACATCGCGTGGCCGTCCGCCCGTGACTCGCGGATGCCGCCCGTCTGCACGGTCGGGTCGGGCACGGGCATAGAGCCGTCGACCGCCGCGCTGAAGCCGATCGTCACGCCGTTCACGCTGGTGAAGCGGACGACGTGCACGACGGGGGTGCCGTCGGTGCCGGTGACCGCGCTCGAGCGGGACGTGACCGTGTAGGTGCCCGGCGCCGGGTCGACGGTGCCGGGGGCGACCTCGAACATGCGCGTGACCTTCTCGCCCGGGCCGACCAGCCACACCCGGTCTTCGGCCAGCGAGTACACGACCCGTTCACCCGTACCGGACCCGGCGGGCGGCGGGGCGGGGTCCTTCGCGCTCCGGGGCGCCTTCGAGGCGGACACCGCAGGCGAACTGCCCGCGCGCGGCTTGCCGAGGTCGGCCGGGACGGTCGCGGAGGCCTGGTAGGCGAGGAAGCCGACGGCCGCGAGGGCCGCCACGGTGAGCCCGGTCACGATTCCGGCGCTGCTGCTTGCCACGGTCGCCCACCTCGTTGTCGTACACCTTGCTTCGTGGCGACGGTAGCAGCAGGTGACCGCCCGACCTGGGCGGCCGTGCCGGGCCTCAGGGCCCGTGTCGGACGTCCCGCCTGCCCCGCGACGCCCGGCACGCACTCCCTCACTGCCTCAAGGGCGTGGGGGGACCCCTAGGGCCCTCATCGAGGACGGCTCCGGCGCCTTGCGACCGCACGCACCGGACGCCGCAGGGCCCGCCCTCCGGGCGGACGACGGGACGTCCGACACGGGCCCTGATGAGCCGTAGGCTGTTTGCGTGCTCTTGCTCGCTCTGGATACCGCCACCCCCGCCGTGACCGTCGCGCTGCACGACGGTGCGGACGTCATCGCCTCGTCGAGCCAGGTGGACGCGCGCCGACACGGCGAGCTGCTGCTGCCGGCCGTCGACCGCGTGCTCGCCGAGGCCGGCCTCAAGCTCGACGCCGTCACCGGCATCGTCGTCGGCATCGGCCCCGGCCCCTACACCGGGCTGCGCGTCGGCCTGATGACCGCGGACACCTTCGGGCTCGCGCTCGGCGTCCCGGTGCACGGCGTGTGCACCTTGGACGGCCTCGCGTACGCGGCCGACATCGAGAAGGGCCCCTTCGTCGTGGCGACCGACGCCCGCCGCAAGGAGGTCTACTGGGCGAAGTACGCCGACTCACGCACCCGGCTGACCGACCCGGCCGTCGCCCGGCCCGCCGACATCGCCGACCAGGTGGCCGGGCTGCCCGCCGTCGGCGCGGGCGCGCTGCTGTACCCGGACACCTTCCCGAGCGCCCACGAGCCCGAGCATGTGTCGGCCGCGGCGATGGCGAGTCTGGCCGCCGAGAGACTTGCCGCCGGTGAGGAACTCCCGGCGCCCCGACCCCTGTACCTCCGCCGCCCGGACGCCCAGGTCCCCAAGAACTACAAGGTGGTCACCCCCAAGTGACCGAATCGACGACCGTGACCCCCCGGCTGCGCGAGATGCGCTGGTGGGACATCGACCCCGTACTCGAACTCGAACGGGCCCTCTTCCCCGAGGACGCCTGGTCGCGGGGCATGTTCTGGTCCGAGCTGGCCCACGCGCGCGGGCCGGAGGCGACGCGGCGGTACCTCGTGGCCGAGCAGGACGACAGAATCGTGGGGTACGCGGGTCTGGCCTCCTCAGGAGACCTGGCCGACGTCCAGACGATCGCCGTCGCCCGCGACCACCAGGGCACCGGCCTCGGCGGACGGCTGCTGACCGAGCTGCTGCGGGCCGCGACCGCCTTCGAGTGCGCCGAAGTGATGCTGGAGTGCCGGATCGACAACGTCCGCGCCCAGAAGCTCTACGAGCGCTTCGGCTTCGAGGCCATCGGATTCCGGCGCGGCTACTACCAGCCGGGCAACGTGGACGCCCTGGTGATGCGCCTGACCACAACATCCGACAGCGGCTCCGCCGCGGGACCAACCTCAGTACAAGGAACCGAGACCCATGGCTGACGAACCACTCGTCCTCGGCATCGAGACCTCCTGCGACGAGACCGGCGTCGGCATCGTCCGGGGCACCACCCTGCTGGCCGACGCCATCGCGTCCAGCGTGGACGAGCACGCCCGTTACGGCGGGGTCGTACCGGAGGTGGCCAGCAGGGCGCACCTCGAAGCGATGGTGCCGACCATCGACCGCGCGCTGAAGGAGGCGGGGGTGAGCGCGCGGGACCTGGACGGCATCGCGGTCACCGCCGGTCCGGGCCTTGCCGGGGCCCTGCTGGTCGGCGTCTCGGCGGCGAAGGCGTACGCCTATGCGCTGGGCAAGCCGCTCTACGGCGTCAACCACCTCGCCTCCCACATCTGCGTGGACCAGCTGGAGCACGGCGCCCTGCCGGAGCCGACGATGGCGCTGCTGGTGTCCGGCGGGCACTCGTCGCTGCTGCTGTCCTCGGACATCACCTCCGACGTACGGCCGATGGGCGCGACGATCGACGACGCGGCGGGGGAGGCCTTCGACAAGATCGCCCGCGTCCTGAACCTGGGCTTCCCGGGCGGGCCGGTCATCGACCGGTACGCCAAGGAGGGCGACCCCTCGGCCATCGCGTTCCCGCGCGGTCTGACCGGCCCCCGCGACCCGGCGTACGACTTCTCCTTCTCCGGCCTGAAGACGGCCGTGGCCCGCTGGATCGAGGCGAAGCGGGCGGCGGGGGAGGACGTCCCGGTGCGCGATGTGGCGGCCTCCTTCCAGGAGGCGGTCGTGGACGTGCTGACCCGGAAGGCGGTACGGGCCTGCAAGGACGAGGGCGTCGACCACCTGATGATCGGCGGCGGCGTGGCCGCCAACTCGCGGCTGCGGACCCTGGCCGAGGAGCGGTGCGAGGCGGCCGGGATCCGGCTGCGGGTGCCGCGGCCCAAGCTGTGCACGGACAACGGGGCGATGGTGGCCGCGCTGGGTGCCGAGATGGTGGCGCGGAACCGGTCCGCGTCGAGCTGGGAGCTCTCGGCGGACTCGTCCCTGCCGGTGACGGAACCGCATGTCCCCGGCCACGACCACGTGCACGAGGTCAGCAAGGAGAACCTGTACTCGTGACGGTCGCGTTGATGTGGGAGGCCCGGGCCGTGGACGGGCGGGGCGAGGAGCTGCTGGCCTGGGCGCGGGCGCAGGAGCTCACGCCGCGGCCCCTGCGCCGGGAGACCTTCCGGGCGCCGCAGGACCGGGTCCTGGTCATCACCTGGTGGGACGCGCCGTACGACGCCGAGTTGCCCGAGCTGCCGGAGCCGGACGAGGAGTTGGTCACCCGGGCAGTGCATCGGTGGCGGTTCGAGCCGGTGGCCGACGGCTGACCGAGAGCTCCCACGGACTGCTGTGGACATGACCCCGCCAGACGACCTTGCCGTGCCGACGCTCTCAGTTGACCTTCGGCGGCGGGAACCCGCGGACGACGCCCACCACCGTCGCGGCGACGGCAGTGGCGGCGAGGGCCGAAACGACCTCCCGCAACTGGTGGTGAACGTACCTGTCCATCGGATCCCCCGTGCTCCCGGCGCGGAGGATCACGCCACCCCCGACACCTCCGTCCCGCACCGCAACCGCCGGTCGGGGCCGAGCACCCGGTCAGGCCCGGTGAGCCTGAGCCGTGCTGTGTGGCGTACGTTCGCGCTGGACGCCGCCAACCGTAGTTCGAGGGCGCCCGGTTCAACCACTCGCCGGCCTGAACGGTCGGTGAACGCCGAGAGATCCGTATGGAACCGGAAGGTCACCCGGCTCGCTTCGCCCGGCGCCAGCTCAAGGCGCTGATAACCGATCAGGCGGACGTCCGGACGGGTCACCGACGCCACCGGATCGTGCAGGTACAGCTGCACGACCTCCGCGCCCGGCCGCTCGCCCGCGTTGCGGACCGTGAGCGACACGTCGTACGAGCCGTCCGTGCCGAGCTCCGCGGGCTCGGCGCCGCCCGTGAAGTCCTCCCACACGAAGTCCGTGTACGAGTGCCCGTGCCCGAACGGGTACAGCGGTGTCGGGTCCAGGTTGCTCACCTCGACCCGGAGGCCCAGCGGGGGCTGGAGGTAGGTCCAGGGCTGGCCGCCGGGGACGCGCGGGACGCTCACGGGGAGGCGGCCGGAGGGGTTGACGCGGCCCGACAGCACTCCCGCGACCGCCGGGCCGCCCTCCTCCCCAGGGAAGAAGGCCTGGACGACGGCGGCGAGCCGGCCGTCCCAGCGGCCGAGCGCGTAGGGACGGCCGGTCAGCAGGACCAGGACCACCGGGACGCCCGTCCCCACCAGCGTGTCCAGCAACTCCGCCTGAGCGCCCGGCAGCCGCAGGTCCGTCGCGTCGCAGCCCTCGCCCGACGTGCCCCGCCCGAACAGGCCCGCCCGGTCGCCCAGTACCGCCACGCACACGTCCGCCTCGGCCGTCCGCGCCACCGCCTCCTCGAAGCCCGAGGTGTCCGGGTCCGACACCCCGCAGCCCTCCGCGAACGTGACCTTCGCGTCGGGGAGTTCGGCCCGGAGGGAGTCCAGCAGCGTGGGGATGTCGATGCCCGTCGGTACCTCGGGGTGGTGGGGGAGGACGTGGGACGGGAAGGAGTAGCAGCCGAGCATCGCCAGCGCGTCCGCCGCCCGCGGACCGACGACCGCGATCCTCGTGTCCGGGGCCAGCGGCAGCAGGCCGTCCGGGTTGTCCAGCAGGACGACCGACTTCTCGGCGAGGCGGCGGGCCAGTGCGCGGTTCGCCGCCGAGTCGAGGTTGACCGGCCCGGTCGGCTCGGGCTCCCAGTCCTCGTCCAGCAGACCCAGTTCGCACTTCTGGAGCAGGACCCGGCGGGCCGCCCGGTCGATCAGGGACTCCGGGACCGCGCCCGTCCGGACCGCCTCCAGCAGCGGTTTGCCGTAGCACTTGAGCGTCGGGAGTTCCACGTCGATACCCGCCGCCAGTGCCGCGTGCGCGGCTTCCGCCTCGGTTCCCGCCACCCGGTGCAGGGTCTGCAGGAAGCCGACGCCGAAGTAGTCGGCGACCACCGTGCCGGTGAAACCCCACTGCTCTCGCAGGAGTTCGGTGAGCAGGGCGGGGTCCGCCGACGCCGGGACACCGTCCGTGTCGGTGTACGCGGCCATCACCGAACGGGCGCCGCCCTCGCGCAGGGCAAGCTCGAACGGCGGGAGCGTCACGTCAGCGAACTCCCGGATCCCGGCCCGCACCGGGGCCAGGTTGCGGGCGCCGGCCGAGGAGGCGTACCCGGCGAAGTGCTTGAGCGTGGCGATGATGCCGGTGGACTCGAGGCCGCGGACATAGGCGGCGGCGACCGTGCCGACCAGGTACGGGTCCTCGCCGATGGTCTCCTCCACCCGGCCCCAGCGCGGATCCCGTACGACGTCCAGGACGGGGGCGAGGCCCTGGTGGACGCCGACCGAGCGCAGGTCGTGGCCGATGCGCCGGGCCATCTCCTCGACCAGGGCGGGGTCGAAGGTGGCGCCCCAGGCGAGCGGGACCGGGTAGGCCGTCGCCCGCCAGGCCGTGAAGCCGGCCAGGCACTCCTCGTGGGCGATCGCGGGGATGCCGAAGCGGCCGGCCTCGGCGATACGCCGTTGGGCGCGGGCCAGAGCCTGTGCGCCAAGGGCCGGGTCCACGGGGGCCGTGCCGAAGGGGCGGGTGAGCTGGCCCAGGCCGTGGGTGATCAGCTCGTCCCAGTCGTACTCGGCGGTCATTTCGCGCTGGAGGGGGGCGACTTCGTCGCCGTCCGTGGTGGCGCCCACCCACACGCCGTACAGCTGGGCGGTCTTCTCCTCCAGGGTCATCCGGGAGAGGAGGTCGTCGACGCGGGCGGCGGCGGGCAGGGCGGGGTCACGCCAGGGCGCGGTGGTCATGAAACTCCTGTCGGGGTGGATGGCCCTCTCGCGAATGTTTCGAGATACAATTCGAATGTTTTGGGAACCTAGGGCGGTGAGAAGGGTTCGTCAAGAGGTCGCGCAGGGATACGATCGCCGCCATGACACCCCCGGAGCCCGGTGAAACCCGGACAACGCAGTCGACAGGGCCGACGACAGGACGGTCCGCGCAGACCGCGACCCTCGCCGAGATCGCGCGTGAGGCCGGCGTGTCCGCGCCGACAGTTTCGAAGGTCCTCAACGGCCGTGCCGATGTCGCCCCGGCGACCCGCAGCCGCGTGGAAGGGCTCCTGCGCGCCCACGGCTATCGGCGCCGCCGCGCCGAGGCGAGCCGTTCGCCCCTGATCGACCTCGTCTTCCACGAGCTGGAGAGCGCCTGGGCGATGGAGGTCATCCGGGGCGTGGAGAACGTGGCGCGGGACACCGGGCTGAGCGTGGTGCTGAGCGAGAGCGCCGGTCGGCTCACGCCGGGGCGGACCTGGGCCGACCAGGTCGCCGCCCGCCGGCCGCACGGCGTGATCCTCGTGCTGTCCGGGCTCGACGAGTCCCAGCGGGCCCTGCTGAACAGCCGGTCCATCCCCTTCGTGGTGATGGACCCGGCCGGCGACCCGGGCGCCGACGTGCCCTCGATCGGAGCCACCAACTGGCAGGGCGGGCTCGCCGCCACCCGGCATCTGGTCGAGCTCGGGCACACCCGCATCGGCGCGATCACCGGACCGTCCCGGATGATGTGCAGCCGCGCCCGGATCGACGGCTACCGTGCCGCCCTGGAGACCGCCGGGCTGCCGGTCGACCCCGAGCTGATCGCGGCCGGCGACTTCCACCACGAGGCCGGCTACCGGTGCGGCCTGGAACTGCTGCGCCGCCCGGACCGGCCCACCGCCGTCTTCGCCGGCAACGACCTCCAGGCGCTCGGGCTGTACGAGGCCGCTCGCGAGCTGGGGCTGCGCATCCCGGAGGACCTGAGCGTGGTCGGGTTCGACGATCTGCCGGTGGCGCCCTGGGTGGGGCCGCCGCTGACGACCGTGCGGCAGCCGCTGACCGAGATGGCCGAGGCGGCCGCCAAGCTGGTCCTCGACCTCGGTCGCGAGGAGGGGACGCCGGCGGCGACTCGGGTGGAGCTGGCGACCAGCCTGGTGGTGCGCGCCAGTACGGGAGCGCCCGGGGCGGGGTAGCAGGTAGGCGTGTTCCTGTATTGACGGGTGTGGTGCGGGCCCCCACACTGCTCCGAAGCCAATCGGTTGTTCAACCGAAACTTTCGGAGGCATCCGCAATGAGATCTCTGAGAACGGGCTTATCCCTGGCGTCACTCCTGAGCGGCCTCGCGATGCTGGGCACGCTGCTGGTCACGGCGCCCGCGGCGCACGCCGCCGACGCACCCCTGCGCGACCTGGCCGACGCCAAGGGCAAGGTCATGGGCACGGCGGTCACCGGCTCCAAACTCACCGGCACCTACGGCGAGATCGCCGGACGCGAGTTCAACGCGCTCACCCCGGGCAACGCCATGAAGTGGGGCTCGGTCGAGCCGACCCGGGGGAACTTCAACTGGGCCGAGGCCGACAGAATCGTCGACTTCGCCGAGGCCCACGGGCAGCAGGTACGCGGCCACACCCTGGTCTGGCACAGCCAGAACCCGAGCTGGCTGACGAACGGCAGCTGGACCCCCGCCCAGCTGAGCCAGCTGATGAACGACCACATCGCGCTGGAAGTGGGCCGCTACAAGGGCCGGCTGGCCACCTGGGACGTGGTGAACGAGCCGTTCAACGAGGACGGCACCTACCGGCAGACCCTCTGGTACAACGGCCTCGGCGCCGACTACATCGCCCAGGCCCTGACCGCCGCCCGCGCCGCCGACCCGTCCGCGAAGCTGTACATCAACGACTACAACGTCGAGGGCGTCAACGCCAAGAGCACCGCCCTGTACGACCTGGTCAAGTCCCTGAAGGAGCGCGGCGTCCCGATCGACGGGGTCGGTCTCCAGGCCCATCTGATCCTGGGCCAGGTCCCGTCCACGCTCCAGCAGAACATCCAGCGCTTCGCCGACCTCGGCGTGGACGTGGCGATCACCGAGCTGGACATCCGAATGCAGCTCCCGGCCACCGACGCGAAGTTGACGCAGCAGGCCGCCGACTACAAGTCGGTGCTCTCGGCGTGTGTGGCGGTCGCGCGGTGCGTCGGCGTCACCGTCTGGGGCTTCACCGACTCCGACTCCTGGATCCCGGACACCTTCCCGGGTCAGGGCGCGGCGACGCCGTACGACGAGAACTACGCGCCGAAACCGGCCTACCACGCGATCGCCGAAGCCCTCGGCGGGACCACGACACCGCCGACGGATGCCTGTACGGCGACGTACAGCGTCACCAGTCAGTGGAACACCGGTTTCACGGGGCAGGTGAGGATCGCCTGCTCGGGTGCCTCGCTGTCGTCGTGGAAGGCCGGCTGGACCTTCGGCGCGGGGCAGCGGATCACGCAGGCCTGGAACGCGACCTGTACGCAGTCAGGGGCGGCGGTCACCTGTTCCAACGCCTCGTACAACGGGACGGTTCCCAATGGCGGGTCGGTGACCTTCGGGTTCAACGGGTCGTGGAGCGGGAGCAATCCGGTGCCGGCGGTGACCCTGGGGTGAGCGGGGCCCGAGAAGTATGAGAAATTCCGAAGAAAACCGTCTCGCGATCCCGTCCCTAACATTCTCCTAATAATTCGGACTTATGTTCCTCTTGTGACCGGACACGCGGAGAACGGCGACGAGGGCAGACGAAGGGGCCGGCGGTCGAGAGCGCTCAAGGCCGCCGGTCTCACTCTCGCGGGCGCACTGGTGCTGGGCGCTGCCGTGGCGGGCTGGGCGTACTGGCACCTGAACAGCAACATCAAGAGCGTCGACATCAACAACGCGCTCGGCGACGACCGCCCGCCGAAGGCGGTGACCACACCGACCCCGTCCGGTACGGTCTCCGCCTCGCCGCTGCCCACCGGGTCCCTGAACATCCTGGTCCTGGGCTCGGACTCGCGCAGCGGCAAGGAGAACCAGGAGCTCGGCGGCGGCGACAGCGAGGGTGCCCGGTCCGACACGGCGATGGTCGTACACCTCGACGCGGGCCGTACGAAGGCGACCGTGGTCAGCATCCCGCGCGACACGCTCGTCACCCGCCCGTCCTGCCCGCTGCCGTCCGGGGGGTCGACGTCGGTGGCGTACAACTCCATGTTCAACAACGCGTACTCGGTGGGCGGGCCGGTGTGTGCGGTCAAGACGGTCGAGTCGATCACCGACGTGCGCATGGACCACTACATCGAGATCGACTTCGCCGGCTTCGCGCGGCTGGTGGACGCGCTCGGCGGGGTCACCGTCACCACGGACGAGGACATCGACGACGAGGACAGCCACCTGAAACTGGAGGCCGGCACCCATGATCTCGACGGCGCGCAGGCCCTCGCCCTGGCCCGCACCCGGCACGGCATCGGCGACGGCAGCGACCTCGGCCGCATAGGCCTCCAGCACAAGCTGGTGAAGGCGCTGCTGGAGCAGATCTCCGCGACGAACCTGTTGTCCGACCCCGCCAAGCTGTACCGGGTCGCCGACGCCGTCACCGGCAGCCTCACCACCGACACCGGCCTCGACTCGCTGACCGAGCTGATGCGCCTCGGCGAGAGCCTGCGGGGTCTGCCGGCGGACGAGGTGACCACGGTGACGATGCCGGTGCTGCCGGCGCCGTCGGACCGCAACCGGGTGGTGGCGGACGAGCCGGAGGCGGGGGAGTTGTGGGAGTCGCTGCGGTGAGGCCCGACGGCGTTCCCGTTCAACCCCGTTTCCCCAGCAGCCCGTCCACCACCGCGGCGAGCTGTTCGGCCACGTCGTAACGCGCCTTCAGCTCGTCCCAGTCGGCCGACAGGGCGGTCAGGCGGGGGAGTTCGGAGGCGTCCTCCTCGGTGAGAAGCGCGGGGAAGAAGGGCCTGCGGTCGGGGTCGGCGGCGCGGCGGGTGTCGGCGCGGTGGAAGACCAGGGCGCCGTGGACGACGTACCAGATGGTGCGGTAGGCGTGCAGCGCCCGTTCTGGGGTCAGTCCGCAGGCGATGGCCGAGTCGATGATCTCCTCCGGCATCCACAGCGCGTTCTTGTCCGTGAGGTCGCCGAGGCTCAGCACGTCGATGACCCAGACCACCTCGCTGAGGACCGCGTGCATGTGGACGGCGGTGGTCAGGATGCGATCGCGCGGATCCTCGGGGAGGGACGGGCGCGGAAACGTCGCCGCCATGCCCCGCAGCGTGAGCAGCAGCAACTCGTCCTTGTCGCGCACGTGGTGGTAGAGCGCCATCGGGGTCGCGCCGACCTCCTTGGCGACCCGGCGCATGGAGACCGCCTCGACGCCCTCCTCCTGGAGGATGCGCCGTGCCACGTCCACGATCTGCTCCGCGGCTATGCGCGGGGGACGTCCGACGGTTCGTTTGCGACCTGGGCGCGCGTTCTCTGTCACCCGGGCATTCTCTCGCGCCGCCCGCGGTCCACTCCTGGCCAATTCATATACACGTACAATAATCTGCCTCGCAGGGTGAACTCCCAGACAAGGACCTCCCGTTGGTCACTGCCGGCACTGCTCGCCGCGCAGTTCCGCCGACCGCGCCGGAGGCGCCCCACAGCCCAAGGGCGTGCGAACGGGCCGTACCTTCCGCGTAGTTGACGGCGATGAGCGCGAGCGCGACCGGGGCGAGCGCGGCGGCACCGGCGCCCTGCACGGCCCGTGCCGCGATCAACTGGCCTGGTTCCTGGGCGAGTCCGCCGACCAGGCCGGCCACGCCGAAGACGACGAAGCCGACCACCGGCACCCGGCGCCGCCCGGCGACGTCGGCGAGCCGTCCGCCGAGCATCAGCAGCCCGCCGAAGGCAAGGGACCGGCTGGCGGTCGGTCATGCTGGTCAACGTGCCGGTGGTGGTCGCCGTCCTGGCCGCCGTACGGTCCGCCGTGCCCGCCGACGACCGGCTCACCGACCGTGCCTCGACGCCATCGGCGCCCTGCTCGTCACCGGCGGGACCTCGCTGCTGGTCCTCGGCCCGGCGCGGACGGAGTCGTACGGCTGGACGGCCTGGCGGACGGCGGGCGCGCTCGGCGCGGCGGCGCTGTTGCTGGCCGCCTTCGCCGTGACGGAGAGGCGCGTACGGCAGCCGCTCCTGCGCCTCGCAATGCTCACGCAGGGGCCGGTGCTCGCGGCGAACGTCTTCGCGCTGCTGATGTCGGCGGGCCGGTTCGCGGCCTTCTTCTTCACCTCGCTGTACATGCGGCAGGTGCTCGGCTACGGCGCGACGACCGCCGGATGCGCGTTCCTGCCGTTCTGCGTGGGCGTCGTGGCCGGGTCGGTGATCGCGGCAGGGGCGGTCGGGCGGTACGGATCCGGGACGCTGCTGCTGGTGGGCGGGCTGCTCGGGGCCGTGGGGATCGCCTGGTTCGCGGCGGCGGTGGCGGTGGACGGCGGGTTCCCGCTGTCGATCCTCGGGCCGTCGGCGGTCGCGAGCGTCGGCATCGGCATGTGCTTCGTGCCGCTGGGGACGGCGGCGACGACGGGGGGCGCCCCGGCGGAGACGGGCATGGCGTCCGGGCTGCTCAACAGTTCGCGGCAGGTCGGTGGGGCGGTCGGGCTGGGTGTGCTGGGCACGGTGGCCCTGAGTGCCGGGGAGAGGGGCCCCAGGGGCTCGTCGACGGGTTCTCGACGGCGTACTGGGTGGCGGCGGGGCCGCTGGGGATGGCGGCGACGGCGGCCGGGGTCCTGTACGGAAAGGGCGGCCGACCTGCGGGAACGGGTGGCCGAGAAAATTCTTCGAAGAATTCCGGCGAGCGTGTCGATCCGGGGGTCTCCCGTTCGACGCAGGGGTGAGAGGCCGGGAAAGACCCGGCCCACCGATACGAGGAGTCACCATGCCCCGTTACCTGTCGCTCGTTCAGATCGACGAGAAGAGCATGCCCTCCGAGGGACCGAGCCCCGAGCTGATGCAGCGGATGGGCGAGCTGCTCGAGGAGATCACCAAGGCCGGTGTGATGCTCGACACCGCCGGCCTGCTCCCGAGCGCGCAGGGCACGCGGGTGCACCTGGCGGGCGGCGAACTCTCCGTCACCGACGGGCCCTTCACCGAGTCCAAGGAGGTCATCGGCGGTTACGCGATCATGCAGTGCAGGGACAAGGCCGAGGCGATCGAGTGGACCAAGCGGTTCCTCAAGGTCCACGGCGAGGAATGGACGATGACCTGCGAGGTGCGGGAGATCGAGGAGGGCTGATCCCGGCGCTCCTTGGCCAGGAGCGGCGCGGGGTGTTGCATGGGGGCTGTGAGCCCACAGCCCTCCACCCCCGACCCGCGCCACACCGTCGAGACCGTCTTCCGTATGGAGTCGCCACGCATCATCGCCGGCGTCGCCCGTATCGTCCGGGACGTCGGGATCGCCGAGGAGCTGGCGCAGGACGCGCTCGTCGCCGCGTTGGAGCAGTGGCCGCGGGACGGGGTGCCCGACAATCCGGGGGCCTGGCTCATGGCCACTGCCCGCCGCCGTGCCGTCGACCTGATCCGCCGCCGGGAGAACTACGCCCGCAAGCTGGCCGAGATGGGGCGGGACCTGTCGGACGTGGCACCGCCCAAGGAGCCCGCCGACCCCGACGACATCGACGACGACCTGCTCCGGCTGGTCTTCACCGCCTGCCACCCGGTCCTGTCCGCCGAGGCCCGCACCGCCCTCACCCTGCGTCTGCTCGGCGGCCTGACCACGGCCGAGATCGCCCGCGCGTTCCTGGTGCCGGAGCCGACGGTCGCCCAGCGCATCGTCCGTGCCAAGCGCACCCTCGCGCAGAAGAACGTCGCCTTCGAGGTGCCGTACGGCCCCGACCGCGAGGCCCGGCTCGGCTCGGTCCTGGACGTCATCTATCTGATCTACAACGAGGGTTACGCCGCCACGGCAGGCGACGACTGGCTGCGCCCGGCGCTGTGCGAGGACGCCCTGCGGCTGGCCCGCGTACTGTCCGCCCTGATGCCCAAGGAACCGGAGGTCCACGGACTGACCTCCCTCCTGGAGTTCCAGACGTCCCGCGCGGCCGCCCGCACCGGCCCCGACGGCGCACCGATCCTCCTCAAGGACCAGAACCGCGCCCGCTGGAACCGCATGCTCATCGCCCGTGGCATCACCGCCCTCGACCGCGCCGGTGCCACCTCCCCCACTCTCGGCTCCGCTCGAGCGGGGGGACCCCCATCCGGCGCCCCGGGCCGGTACGTCCTCCAGGCCACGATCGCCGCATGCCACGCCATGGCCTACTCGTACGAGGAGACCGACTGGCCGAGGATCGCCACCCTGTACGCCCTGCTCGCCGTCCGCGCCCCGTCCCCGGTCGTGGAACTCAACCGCGCGGTCGCCGTGTCGATGGCGGAGGGACCGGAACCGGCCCTGGAGATCGTCGACGCCCTGACCGCCGAACCCGCCCTGCGGGACTACCACTTGCTGCCCAGCGTCCGCGGGGATCTGCTGCTGCGGCTGGGGCGCGGGGAAGAGGCATGGGCCGAGTTCGTAAGGGCGGCTGAACTGACGCGCAACGAACGCGAGCGGGAACTGCTCCTGCGCCGGGCCGCCGAGGCGTCCTGATCAGACCGGGTGCCCCAGGAGCATGGTGGGCGCCCCGGCGACCCTGGTCAGGAACACCGTCGCCGAGTTCGGCCCCTGAGGCTTGACCTTCCGCCGCAGCTCCTCCGGCTCGACCGCCGACCCCCGCTTCTTCACGGTCAGGATCCCGACCTCCCGCTCCCGCAGCAGCGCCTTCAACTTCTTGACGTTGAAGGGAAGCTGGTCGGTGATCTCGTAGGCGGAGGCGTACGGCGTCGGCCGCAGCTCGTCGGAGGTCACGTACGCGATCGTGGCGTCGACCAGCCCGCCGTCGAGCTGTTCGGCGGCCTCGGCGACCAGATGGGCGCGGATGACGGCGCCGTCGGGCTCGTACAAGTACCGTCCGACAGGCCGGACTCGGGGATCCGGCAGTCCCCTTCCCAGCAGCGTCCGCGGCCCCGGCAACAGCGTCGCGCGCACGGCCCCCGCCCCGGTGCCGAACCACAGCACCGCCTCCTTCACGTCCCCGCCGTCCGAGATCCACTCGGCCTCGGCGTCGGCGGGGACGGCTTCGTGCGGGATGCCGGGGGCGACCTTCAGGGCGGCGTGCGGTGCCGTGCGGGCGGCCTCGATCGCCCAGGACAGCGGTGGCGAGTAGGCCTCCGGATCGAAGATCCGCCCGCCCGTCGCCCGACCACCACCCCTCATCGACGCGCTTCGCGCGCCCCCTCCTGATCGGCCGCCCCGCCTCGCCGGGTCGACGAACACGGCGTCGTAGCCGGCCGTATCCACCTCCATGACATCCGCCTCCCGCACCTCCACCAGCCCGGCGAGCCCCAGCACCTCGGCGTTCGCCCGCGCCACCGCCACCGTCAGCGGATCCCGGTCCACGGCGAGCACCCGGATCCCGGCCCGCGCCAGCGCGATCGCGTCCCCGCCGATCCCGCAGCACAGGTCGGCGACGGACCGTACGCCCATCGCCCACAAGCGCTCGGCCCGATACGTCGCCACGCTCGCCCGGGTCGACTGCTCGACCCCGTTCGGCGTGAAGAACATCCGCTCGGCGTCCGCGGCCGCGAACTTCGCCGCCGCCCGCTGCCGCAGTCGCGCCTGCCCGAGCGCCGCCGACACCAGCTCGGCGGGATGCTCACGGCGCAGCCGGGTGGCGACGGCGAGTTCGTCGGCGGGGGCGGTGCCGCGCACCGCGTCGAGGAGGGCGCGGCCCTCGGGGGTGAGGAGGGGAGCGAGGTCGTTCACCGGCTCATTGTGGGCCAGTCGGTGGACCGTACGCCTCCGGCGGCGGTGTCGGGCCGGGTTCGCGACGGCGGCCTGCGAAGATCCGGGACCATGCGACTAGTAGTACAAAATGACAAAAAGGGTGCGGTGTGCCGGGTGCCCGTCCGCGGCGGCCTCGCCGTGCTGGGCGTCGCCGCTCTCGCCGCGGGCTGCGCGCAGGGCTTCGACTCCGACGTCCGGCCGGCCCCCGGTCAGCAGAACCTGGAGGCACCCCCGGCCCAGGCCCTCGACCGGTACGCGGGCAGGCTGTACGCCGCGCACCGGGCCCGCGTCGCGGCGGCGAAGCGCTGGGGTCTGGCCAATGTTCCGCTGACGGCCCCCTCACCCCCCGCCGTGAAACCGAGGATCACCACTCGCAAGGGCTTCGAGGTCGACGGCCACCGGGAACGGAACCTCCCCCCGGTCTTCACCACCATCCCGACCCGGCAGAAGGTCGTCTTCCTGACCATCGACGACGGTGCCGAGAAGGACCGGGCGTTCCTGCGGATGATGAGCGAGCTGAAGATCCCGTACACCGCCTTCCTCAGCGACTACCTGGTCAAGGAGGACTACGGCTATTTCAAGAAGATGCAGGACCGGGGAGTGGTCCTGAACAACCACACCCTGCACCACCCCTACCTGCCGGGCCTGTCGTACCTCGGCCAGAAGCGGGAGATCTGCGGCATGCAGCGCGTGATCGAGAGGCGCTACGGCAAGCGCCCCACCCTCTTCCGCCCGCCATTCGGCAACTACGACGAGGACACCCTGCGCGCCGCCAAGGCCTGCGGCATCAGGTACGTGCCCCTGTGGAACGAGGAGGTCTTCGTCGACCGCTGGGAGTACCGCGAGTGGGACCGGGACCTCCATCCGGGTGACATCGTCCTCAGTCACTTCCGGGGCCGGGACGACTGGAAGGGCACAATGCCGGACATGATCCGCCGGTTCCTGAACAAGGTCACGGACAGGGGGTACGCCGTGGCCCGCCTGGAGGACTACCTGTGAGGCGACCGCGGGGCCCGCTGGCGGGGACGCTGGTGGCCGCCGTCCTGCTGACGGGCTGCGCCCTCGGCTCCGTCGAACGGCCGGGGGAGAAGGCGGCCGAGCGGGTGGGATCGCACGGATCGGCCGACGAACGGGGGGTGGGTGCGCAGCCGTACCGCCGCTGGGGCCTCGAGGCCCCGCTCCCTCCGGCCCCGAAGCCGGCCGCCCGGCCCCCCGCCACCCGCACGGCGGGCCCGGCCCTCCCACCCGTCGTCCGTCACATCCGCACGCCCGACAAGGTCGTCTTCCTGACCTACGACGACGGCGCCGAGAAGGATCCGCGCTTCGTCGACATGGTCCGTGAGCTACGGCTCCCGGTCAGCATGTTCCTCACGGACAGTGTCGTCGGCCCGGGGTACGGCCACTTCGCACGCCTGCGGTCGGTCGGCGCGAGCATCCAGAACCACACCCTCGACCACCCCGCCCTGCGCGGCCTGCCCTACGCCGGCCAGCGCGCCGAGATCTGCGGCCAGCAGAACAAGCTCAAGTCCCGCTTCGGCGTCCGCCCCCGCCTCTTCCGCCCGCCCTACGGCACGTACGACACGACGACACTCCGCGCGGCAGCCGACTGCGGCATCTCGGCGGTCGTCCTGTGGCGGGCGTCGATGGAGGACACCGGACTGACGTTCACGCAGGGCGGGAGCCGGTTGCGGGCGGGCGACATCGTGTCGGTGACCTCGGGGGAGGCGACCGGCCTGACGCTGGTGGAACGAACGGCGAGGCTGCTGCGGGAGGTGCGCGGGAAGGGGCTGACGGTGGGACGCCTGGAGGACTACCTGTAAGGGGGCTGAGCGTTCCAGCGCCGGCCGAGCCGTCTCAGCCGTCCGGCGTTTGAGGACGAGGCCCGCCGCCCCCGCGCCGCACGGAACTGGCACTCCGCTTGACCGAGTGCTAACCGCGGTCATAGTCTCAGCTCTGGCACTCCCCCCTGGAGAGTGCCAACAACGCGACGGGCAGGTCCGGCACCCGCGACGACGGATCGACCTGGTCGCCACCTCAGACAGTTAACCCCGTGAGATCTCCGAAGGGGGAGGTCGGATCGTGACGACCGCCAGCTCCAAGGTTGCCATCAAGCCGCTTGAGGACCGCATCGTGGTCCAGGCCGTCGAGGCCGAGCAGACCACGGCCTCTGGCCTGGTCATCCCGGACACTGCCAAGGAGAAGCCCCAGGAGGGCGTCGTCCTGGCCGTGGGCCCGGGCCGTTTCGAGAACGGCGAGCGTCTTCCGCTCGACGTCAAGACCGGCGATGTCGTGCTGTACAGCAAGTACGGCGGCACCGAGGTGAAGTACAACGGCGAGGAGTACCTCGTCCTCTCGGCTCGCGACGTGCTCGCGATCATCGAGAAGTAATTCGCTTCACCGCACGTTTTCTTCGAGCTGCGCCCCTGGCCCCCCGCGACCATTAATCAGCCGGGCGCCCGGGGCGCAGTCCGTTCATCTCCATTTTCCGAGAGGGCTACGCTCCCATGGCGAAGATCCTGAAGTTCGACGAGGACGCCCGTCGCGCCCTCGAGCGCGGCGTCAACAAGCTCGCCGACACGGTCAAGGTGACGATCGGCCCCAAGGGCCGCAACGTCGTCATCGACAAGAAGTTCGGCGCCCCCACCATCACCAACGACGGCGTCACCATCGCCCGCGAGGTCGAGGTCGACGACCCGTACGAGAACCTCGGCGCCCAGCTGGTGAAGGAGGTGGCGACCAAGACCAACGACATCGCGGGTGACGGCACCACCACCGCCACCGTGCTCGCCCAGGCGCTGGTCCGCGAGGGCCTGCGGAACGTCGCCGCCGGCGCGTCCCCGGCCGCCCTGAAGAAGGGCATCGACGCCGCCGTGGCCGCCGTGTCGGAGGACCTCCTGTCCTCGGCCCGGCCGATCGACGAGAAGTCCGACATCGCCGCCGTCGCCGGGCTGTCCGCCCAGGACCAGCAGGTCGGCGAGCTCATCGCCGAGGCGATGGACAAGGTCGGCAAGGACGGTGTCATCACCGTCGAGGAGTCCAACACCTTCGGTCTGGAGCTGGACTTCACCGAGGGCATGGCCTTCGACAAGGGTTACCTGTCGCCGTACTTCGTGACGGACCAGGAGCGCATGGAGGCCGTCCTCGACGACCCGTACATCCTGATCCACCAGGGCAAGATCTCCGCGATCGCGGACATGCTGCCGCTGCTGGAGAAGGTCATCCAGGCCAACTCCTCCAAGCCGCTGCTGATCATCGCCGAGGACGTCGAGGGCGAGGCCCTGTCGACCCTGGTCGTGAACAAGATCCGCGGCACCTTCAACGCGGTCGCGGTCAAGGCGCCCGGCTTCGGCGACCGCCGCAAGGCGATGCTGCAGGACATGGCGGTCCTCACCGGTGCCACGGTCGTCTCCGAGGAGGTCGGCCTCAAGCTCGACCAGGTCGGCCTGGAGGTGCTGGGCTCCGCCCGCCGCGTCACGGTCACCAAGGACGACACCACTCTCGTCGACGGCTCCGGCAAGTCCGAGGACGTCCAGGGCCGCGTCGCACAGATCAAGGCCGAGATCGAGAACACCGACTCCGACTGGGACCGCGAGAAGCTCCAGGAGCGCCTCGCGAAGCTGGCCGGCGGCGTGTGCGTGATCAAGGTCGGCGCCGCCACCGAGGTGGAGCTGAAGGAGAAGAAGCACCGTCTGGAGGACGCCATCTCCGCGACCCGCGCCGCGGTCGAGGAGGGCATCGTCTCCGGTGGTGGCTCCGCGCTCGTCCACGCCGCCAAGGTGCTGGAGGGCAGCCTCGGCAAGACCGGCGACGAGGCCACCGGTGTCGCCGTCGTCCGCCGCGCGGTCGTCGAGCCGCTGCGCTGGATCGCCGAGAACGCCGGCCTGGAGGGTTACGTCATCACCGCCAAGGTCGCCGAGCTCGACAAGGGCCAGGGCTTCAACGCCGCCACCGGCGAGTACGGCGACCTGATCAAGCAGGGCGTCATCGACCCGGTCAAGGTCACCCGCTCCGCCCTGGAGAACGCCGCCTCCATCGCCTCCCTCCTGCTCACGACCGAGACCCTGGTCGTCGAGAAGAAGGAAGAGGAGGAGCCGGCCGCCGGCGGCCACAGCCACGGCCACGCCCACTGAGGCACCGACGGCTCCAAGAAGCCCCCGTTTCCGCAGGGAACGGGGGCTTCTCCCGTACACGAGGTCACTGTCTTCGGGTCACTTCTCCAACGCGTCGAGCGCCCCGAGCTGCCCCATCAGCCCCAGCCGGTCGTACTGCCACCAGGCCTCGGCGATCTTCCCGTCCACCGTGCACCGGTGGATGGTCGTCCCGGTCATGGTGACGTTCCTGCCGGTGGCCGAGATCCCGAGGAAGTCGCCCTTGTGGGTCCCGTTCCAGGTCCACCGGGTGGCCACGCGATCACCCTGGGCGATCTGGTCCTCGACGGTGAACGCGAAGTCGAACCCGCCCCGCCACATCTCGACCTCGCGCCGGAACGCGTCCAGGCCGATGACGTCCTGCGGGTGGGAGGGATCGTGGTCGTGGTAGTCCTCGATGAGCAGATCGTTGAACGGGGGCAGCTCCCCCTCGGTGGCCAAGGTGTCGAAGAACCTGCGCGCGCTGGCCGCGAACAGCTGCTCGTCCCGCACCACGTCCAGATCGGTGAACGTCGGCATCGTGTCGCACAGGGCGACCATCTCCCGGAAGGTCTGCTCGGTCTCCGGGAGGTTCGAGTTCCGCATCGCCTCCTCGTACGACGGGAACTCCACGATCTCGATGAGGTGCGACGCGTCCGACAGGTCCTTGCCGACCACCGCGTGCGTCGCGGTCCGCTTCCCCTGGGTCTGTTCGACCCACGTGTCCAGCAGCCGGTTCATCTCGTCGAACCGGCTGGTCTTGCAGTCGATGAGTTGTACGAACGTCATGAGCCGCCTCCGGCCCCCCTGGGTCCGGTCTTTCCGTCATGCCCATTTTCCCACCGGAGGCGCCGTCGCTCACCGCGATGACGAGGGCTCACTGCGGCCCGTACTTGCGCCCCGTCTTCGAGGAGATCCCGCCCAGCAGCCCCCTGGGCGCCACCTTCACGACGCCCATGAGCGCCTTGTACCGCGGATCCGGAATCGACACCGACTTCCCGCGCGCGAGGTCGGAAAGGGCCGCCGCCACCAGCTTGTCCGCGTCCAGCCACATCCAGCCGGGGATGTTGTCCGTCCCCATCCCGGCCCGCTGGTGGAACTCCGTCCGCACGAAGCCCGGGCACAGCGCCATCAGCCGCACCCCGCTCCCGGCCAGATCCCGCGCCGCGCCCTGCGTGAACTGCACGACCCACGCCTTGGACGCCCCGTACGTCCCGCGCGGCACGAAGGCGGCGACCGACGCCACGTTGACGACACCGCCCCGCCCCCGCTCCCGCATCGCCTCGGTCGCCGCCGACGTCAGCCGCAGCACCGCCTCGCAGTGCACCTTGAGCATCGTCAGCTCATCGGCCATGGATACGTCGAGAAAGCGCCCCTTGTTGCCGAAGCCCGCGTTGTTGATCAGCAGGTCGACGGGGTCCTTGCGGTCGGCCAGGCGGGCGGCCACCGCCTCGATGCCGTCGTCCGTCGCCAGGTCGGCCGTGACCACCTCCGCCTCGATGCCGTGCCGGTCGTGCAGTTCGGTCGCCTGTTCCCGCAGCCGCTTGGTGTCGCGGGCGACCAGGACGAGGTTGTGCCCGTCCGCCGCCAGCCGTCGTGCGAACGCGGCGCCGATGCCCGCGGTCGATCCCGTGATGAGAGCCGTTGTCATGGCGCAAGGTTAATGACCCGGACTGGGTCCGTCCGCTCCCCGCACAGGGCCTCCCGCCGAGTGAAGACCGGGTGAGCACCCCCTCCCGGTGAACACCTGTCAGACCCCGTGCCGCGCCACGTACTTCCGCGCCGCCTTCAGCGCCTCCGGATGCAGCGCCTCGCCCGCCGGCAGCAGCCGCGGCAGCAGCTGCCGCTCGGTCGTGACCGCGCGGAACTGCAGGGCCACCGTCACGTCGTGGTCCGGCCGGTGCACGATCTCGATCGGGTCGCCCGCCCGGATCTCACCGGGCCGTATCACCCGCAGATACGCCCCCGGCGCCCCCTTCTGCGTGAACCGCTTCACCCACCCCTTCTCACCCATGTGCTCCTGGAAGGTCAGGCAGGGAATCCGCCCACAGGTCACCTCCAGCACCACCTCGGCCCCGACCCGCCAGCGCTCGCCGATCCGCGCGCCGGACACGTCCAGGCCCTCGGTGGTGAGGTTCTCGCCGAACGCGCCGCTCGCCAGCTGCCGCCCCAGCTCACGCTCCCAGTCGTCCAGGTCTTCGCGCGCCACCGCGTACACGGCCTGGTCGTCGCCGCCGTGATGCCGTGTGTCGCAGACGGAGTCCCCGGCCAGCCCGCCGGCCCCGATCCCCTTGGGCCCGGGCGCGGTCACCTTCACCGGCCCTTGGATCGGCTGCTTGTCGATGCCGGTCAGTCCTTCCGGCTGGTCCGTGTACGGCACGGCCCGCGCGCGGCCCAGATTCACCGAGAGAAGCCTCATGGGCGCACGGTAGGCGACCGCGGCCCAAAGTGTCGACGAGGCTTTCTGCGGGATCCCCAAGCTCCGCTTATGCTCGACATGTGATCGAGGCCCGACATCTCCGCGTCCTGCGCGCCGTGGCCGCCACCGGCTCCTTCTCGGCGGCGGGGCGCGAACTGGGCTGCACCCAGCCCGCCGTCAGCCAGCAGATGAAGGCCCTGGAGGCCTCCGTCGGCACGCCCCTGCTGATCCGCAGCGGACGCGAGATGCGGCTGACCCAGGCCGGCGAGGCCCTGGTCCGGCACGCCGCAGGGATCCTCGCCGGACTCACCGCGGCCGAGGAGGAGGTCGCCGCCATCGCCGGCCTGCGTGCGGGCCGCGTCCGGCTGGTCTCCTTCCCCAGCGGCAGCTCCACGCTCGTCCCCACCGCCCTGGCCGCCCTGCGCGCCGAACACCCCGGCACCCGCGTCTCGTTGGAGGAGGCCGAACCGCCGCAGTCCGTCGAACTGCTGCGCGAGGGCGACTGCGACGTGGCCCTCGCCTTCCGGTACGAGGGGGCGCCGGGCGCCGAGGAGTGGAACGACCTCGTGGTGCGGCCCCTGCTGACCGACCGGCTCGTCGCCCTCGTACCCGAACGGCACCGGCTCGCCCGCGCGGAATCCGTCGCCATCGGCGAACTCGCCCGGGAGCCGTGGATCGCGGGCTGCCCGCGCTGTCGCGGCCAGCTGGTCGAGGTGTGCGAGGGCGCCGGATTCACACCCCGCATCGATTTCGCGACCGACGACTATCCGGCGGTGGTGGGCCTGGTGGGCGCCGGCCTCGGCGTCGCCGTACTGCCCCAGCTCGCGGTGGAGTCCGTACGGCCACGAGGCGCGCGCACGGTGACGCTGGAACCGGCGGTGCGGCGGGAGATCGTCGCGCTCACCCTGCCCGACCTGGCACAGGTGCCGGCGGTGGCGGCGACGCTGGAGCAGCTGGCGCGGGCGGCGAGCCGCTGACGGACCACGGTCGCGGCCACGGCCACGGCCACGGACAAAAGACAAGGGCACGCTTGCGCGTGCCCACCTTGCAGAAACGTTCCTTCAGTTGTTCGAGGCGCTGTCCCCGACGGCTGGCGACGCCGACACCAGCCGGTGGCGCGCTCGCCCCATCAATTCCTCGCGCTCGTCCTCGGTCAGTCCGCCCCAGACGCCGTACGGCTCTCTGACCGCCAGCGCGTGCGCCGCGCACTGCGCGCGCACCGGGCACCTCATGCAGACCTCCTTGGCCGAGTTCTCACGAGCGCTCCTGGCCGCACCGCGTTCGCCCTCCGGATGGAAGAAGAGCGAGCTGTCCACCCCTCGACAGGCAGCCAGAAGCTGCCAGTCCCACAGGTCCGCGTTCGGTCCGGGAAGGCGGGAGAAATCTGCCATTGCGTGACCCCTTGTAACCGTTCTGGGAGGTTGTCGATGGGTACGGTGTCTACGACCGTACATCTACGATCTAAGGAGATGAAAATATGACTCATTGCGAATCTAGCCTCAGACACTGGTAAATGGGAAGAAATAGGGCTGAATGGGGCACGGCTTGTGGTGAATCGTTGCGGGTCCGCCGCGCATGTCTGCACCGTGTCCGCACCCTCACGTAGAGTGCCGAAGATGGCACACGGCCCCGTAACTCTTTCGAGTGACCGTCGTTGAGAGTGCGAGGCGGTTGAAACAACAAGTGCTCGGGCAGGTGTCCGAGTCAGTCGACCGCACAGGTGACGATTTCGTACCAGCCTGGAGGCTCAAGGTGACGTGCATCAGCTGCGGAGGGCGGCCATGACATCCGTCCTCGTCTGCGACGACTCCCCGCTTGCCCGAGAGGCGCTCCGGCGCGCGGTCGCGACCGTGCCCGGCGTCGAGCGCGTGACGACGGCGGCCAACGGCGAGGAAGTCCTCCGCCGCTGGGGCGCCGACCGCTCGGACCTGATCCTGATGGACGTACGCATGCCCGGACTGGGCGGCGTCGAGACCGTCCGGCGGCTGCTGTCCGCGGACCCCGGTGCGCGCATCATCATGCTCACCGTCGCCGAGGACCTCGACGGCGTGGCCCTCGCGGTCGCCGCCGGCGCCCGCGGCTACCTGCACAAGGACGCCTCGCGCGCCGAGTTGCGCGCCACCGTCACCCAGGCCCTCGCCGACCCGACCTGGCGCCTGGCCCCGCGCCGGCTGCGCTCCGCCGAGATGGGCGCCGCGCCCACGCTCACCGCGCGTGAGATCCAGGTCCTCGAAGGCATGAGTCACGGCCGTTCCAACGCCGAGATCGGCCGCGAGCTGTTCCTCTCCGAGGACACCGTCAAGACGCACGCCCGGCGGCTGTTCAAGAAGCTCGGCGCCTCGGACCGGGCACACGCGGTGGCTCTCGGCTTCCGCTGGGGCCTGGTGCGCTAGGCGCTCCGCCGGCCGGGCGGCCGAATAGCTGCGGGCCGGCCGTGGCCGGCCGCGCCCGCGCGGCGGAGCCCGCATGTCGATATCGGCCGCGCCCCTTTCGGGGCGCGGTTACGGGGCTGGTCAAGCGGCCTCTTCGGCGCCCGCTGCTCGTTTCGGCGCGGATGCCGCATCCTTGAAGGTGTGGAGTTCCTCGGGGACGAGTCGGTCGAGCGGAAGGGGAGGGCGCAGGGGATGAGTGCCGGCGCACCTGCTCATAACGCTTCAGTGCACAACAACGGGCACGATGCCACGGATCGCGAGACGCCAAGGCACCATGGACCGATGCGCGACGACGAGGCGGTCACTGCCCAGGGGGCGATCGGTGCACTCGTCCATCGTGCCGTCGACGGGGACGAGCAGGCCACGCACGACCTGCTGGCCCATGTCCATCCCCTGGCCCTGCGCTACTGCCGCACCCGGCTGTCGCGCCTGCCGGGCGACGCCCGGCACTTCGTCGAGGACCTCGCCCAGGAGGTCTGCGTCGCGGTCCTCCTCGCCCTGCCGCGCTACCGCGACACCGGACGCCCGTTCGAGGCGTTCGTCTTCGCCATCGCCGCGCACAAGGTCGCGGACCTGCAACGGGCGGCGATGCGCCACCCCGGATCGACGGCCGTCCCGTCCGACGAGATGCCGGAACGCCCGGACGACTCCCTGGGCCCGGAAGAGCGCGCACTGCTGAGCAGCGACGCCGAATGGGCCAAGAAGCTGCTGGCCAACCTGCCCGAGAACCAGCGGGAGCTGCTGCTGCTGCGGATCGCGGTCGGGTTGACGGCGGAGGAGACGGGTCAGATGTTGGGAATGTCACCCGGTGCGGTCCGAGTGGCGCAGCACAGGGCGCTGAGTCGGCTGCGGGCACTGGCCGAGCAGTAGGCCCTTGGGGAGGCGGCGCCTTGAACGGGCGATGCGCCGGTTCCGTACGAACATACGAAGCCCTCGGGCACCCCGAACCGTGGAATTCGGGACCCTTGCTTCCCGTTAGCATGGACATCCGCACCGATCAAGGCCATTTGGGGAAGGTGTCATGACTGCCAACGTCGACGGAGTGCCCGGTAAATTCGCGACACTCGGGCTGACCTACGACGACGTGCTGCTGCTGCCGGGCGCCTCTGAAGTGCTCCCCAACGCGGTCGACACCTCGTCCCGCATCTCACGCAACGTCCGTGTGAACATCCCGCTCCTGTCGGCGGCGATGGACAAGGTGACCGAGTCCCGGATGGCGATCGCCATGGCCCGCCAGGGCGGCGTCGGTGTGCTGCACCGCAACCTCTCCGTCGAGGACCAGGTCAACCAGGTCGACCTGGTGAAGCGGTCCGAGTCCGGCATGGTCACCGACCCGATCACGGTGAACCCCGACGCGACGCTGGCCGAGGCCGACGCCCTGTGCGCCAAGTTCCGCATCAGCGGCGTGCCGGTCACCGACGGCGCCGGCAAGCTGCTCGGCATCGTCACCAACCGCGACATGGCCTTCGAGACCGACCGCTCGCGTCAGGTCCGCGAGGTCATGACCCCGATGCCGCTGGTCACCGGCAAGGTCGGCATCTCCGGCGCCGACGCCATGGAGCTGCTGCGCCGCCACAAGATCGAGAAGCTTCCCCTGGTCGACGACGCGGGCATCCTCAAGGGCCTCATCACGGTCAAAGACTTCGTCAAGGCCGAGCAGTACCCCCGGGCCGCCAAGGACGCCGAGGGCCGGCTGATCGTCGGTGCCGCCGTCGGCGCCAGCCCCGAGGCCCTGGAGCGCGCCCAGGCCCTCGCCGAGGCCGGCGTGGACTTCCTGGTCGTCGACACCTCTCACGGCCACAACAGCAACGCCCTCAGCTGGATGTCGAAGATCAAGTCGAGCGTCTCCGTCGACGTGATCGGCGGCAACGTCGCCACGCGTGACGGCGCCCAGGCCCTGATCGACGCGGGCGTCGACGGCATCAAGGTCGGCGTGGGCCCCGGCTCGATCTGCACCACCCGCGTCGTCGCCGGCATCGGCGTCCCGCAGGTCACCGCCATCTACGAGGCGTCCCTCGCGGCCCGCCCGGCAGGCATCCCGCTGATCGGCGACGGCGGCCTGCAGTACTCCGGCGACATCGGCAAGGCGCTGGCCGCCGGTGCCGACGCGGTGATGCTGGGGAGCCTCCTCGCGGGCTGCGAGGAGTCGCCGGGCGAGCTGCAGTTCATCAACGGCAAGCAGTACAAGTCGTACCGCGGCATGGGCTCGCTCGGCGCGATGCAGTCCCGCGGCCAGGCCAAGTCGTACTCCAAGGACCGCTACTTCCAGGCCGACGTCGGCGCCGACGACAAGCTCGTCCCCGAGGGCGTCGAGGGCCAGGTGCCCTACCGCGGCCCGCTGGGCAACGTGCTGCACCAGCTCGTCGGCGGTCTGCGCCAGACCATGGGCTACGTGGGCGCCGCCACCATCGAGCAGATGGAGTCCAAGGGCCGCTTCGTCCGGATCACGTCGGCGGGCCTGAAGGAGAGCCACCCGCACGACATCCAGATGACGGTCGAGGCGCCGAACTACAGCCGTAAGTGACGGTGTGAAGCGACGGCACTGTGACGGCGTGAAGTGACCGCCACGCGCGCGTAGAGCGCGTTCGAGTCGGCCGAGGGCGGTCCCGGAGCATCCGGGGCCGCCCTTGTCGTACCCGTCGGCGATACTGGAAGACGCTGGAACGCATCAGGGAAAGGCCACACACGTGACTGAGATCGAGATCGGGCGCGGCAAGCGCGGCCGCCGGGCGTACGCCTTCGACGACATCGCGGTCGTCCCCAGCCGCCGTACGCGGGACCCGAAGGAGGTCTCGATCGCCTGGCAGATCGACGCCTACCGTTTCGAGCTGCCCTTCCTGGCCGCCCCCATGGACTCGGTCGTCTCCCCGGCCACCGCGATCCGTATCGGCGAGCTCGGCGGCCTCGGCGTACTGAACCTCGAGGGCCTGTGGACGCGGTACGAGGACCCGCAGCCGCTGCTCGACGAGATCGTCGGCCTGCCCGTCGAGGCGGCCACCCGCCGCCTCCAGGAGATCTACGCCGCTCCCATCAAGGAGGAGCTGATCGGGCAGCGTCTGAAGGAGGTGCGCGACTCGGGCGTGGTCACCGCGGCCGCGCTCTCCCCGCAGCGCACCGCCGAGTTCTCCAAGGTGGTGGTGGACGCGGGCGTGGACATCTTCGTCATCCGCGGTACGACGGTCTCGGCGGAGCACGTCTCCGGCTCGCACGAACCGCTGAACCTGAAGCAGTTCATCTACGAACTCGACGTCCCGGTGATCGTCGGCGGCTGCGCCACGTACACCGCGGCCCTGCACCTGATGCGCACGGGCGCGGCGGGCGTCCTCGTCGGCTTCGGCGGCGGCGCCGCGCACACCACGCGCAACGTGCTGGGCATCCAGGTCCCCATGGCGACCGCGGTCGCCGACGTGGCGGCGGCCCGCCGGGACTACATGGACGAGTCCGGCGGCCGGTACGTGCACGTGATCGCCGACGGTGGCGTCGGCTGGTCCGGCGACCTGCCCAAGGCGATCGCCTGCGGCGCCGACGCGGTGATGGTGGGCTCGCCGCTGGCCCGGGCCACGGACGCGCCGGGCAAGGGCCACCACTGGGGCATGGAGGCGGTCAACGAGGAACTGCCGCGCGGCAAGAAGGTGGACCTGGGCACGGTGGGCACGCTTGAGGAGGTCCTCACGGGGCCGTCCCACACGCCGGACGGGTCGATGAACTTCTTCGGGGCGCTGCGGCGGGCGATGGCGACCACCGGGTACAGCGAGCTGAAGGAGTTCCAGCGGGTCGAGGTGACGGTGGCGGACTCGCAGCACAAGCGGTAGGCCGGTAGGCCGTACGGCTTCGAGGGCTCGGACCTGTGTGGTCCGGGCCCTTTTGCGTGTCCAAGTGGGCCTCGTGGGGCGCGATTTGCGGAAGGGTGCCCCGGCCCTCGGGGCCCGGCCCGAACTCCGACGTGCTGCCTACCGGGCCTCTAGGCGGCGTCGTGGAAGGGGGCGCCTATGGGCAGCCACCGCAAGCCCACCCGCTGGGATCGACTCCGTCTGTGGATGGTGAAGTGCCGGAGGAGGTGGATCTTGTGGATTCCCGGATGGTGAGCGGCCACCCTTACAAGGACTAGGGGTAGGCACCCGTAACCGGAGCCCGCTGCCGGGCCAGCGGGATCCGTCCTCGTACGCTACCGATGCGAGAGCGCCCCACGCCACCGGCCCCAAAGCCACAACCACCCACGCGCCCCCTTCACAACCTGTGCGCCGCCCCCGTAGGCGTAGCCCCCCGTGTATCCAGCAGCAACTGCGCCTTCACCGACAACCCCTGCAGGTCATACGTCCGATGCTGCTGAAGCAGGATCGTCAGGTCGGCATCGACGGCGGCCTCGTAAAGGGAGTCCGCGCGCGGAACCGGGCGGTCCAGGACACTCCACGACGGGACGTGCGGGTCGTGGTAGCTGACCGAGGCGCCCAGTTCCATCAGGCGGATCGCGATCTCCTGGGCGGGAGTGGCCTGTTGGTCGGCGAGGTCGGGCTTGTAGGTGACGCCGAGGAGGAGGACGCGGGCGCCTCGGGCCGACTTTCCGTGCTCGTTGAGGAGGGTCGCCGCGCGCTGGATGACGTAACGGGGCATGTGGCTGTTGACCTGCTGGGCCAGTTCCACCATGCGCAGAGTGCGGCCGGAGTGGCTGCCGGTCAGGTCCTGAGGGACGGAGTGGCCGCCGACGCCGGGGCCGGGGCGGAAGGCCTGGAAGCCGAACGGCTTGGTCTCCGCGCAGCGGATGACGTCCCACAGGTCGACGCCCAAGTCGTGGCAGAGGACGGCCATCTCGTTGACGAGGGCGATGTTGACGTGCCGGTAGTTGGTCTCCAGGAGCTGCACGGTTTCCGCTTCGCGGGGTCCACGCGCGCGTACCACCTTGTCGGTGAGGCGGCCGTAGAAGGCGGCGGCCGACTCGGTGCAGGCGGGGGTGAGGCCGCCGATCACCTTGGGGGTGTTGGCGGGGGTGAAGTCGCGGTTGCCGGGGTCGACGCGGCTGGGGGAGTAGGCGAGGTGGAAGTCGCGGCCCGCGCGCAGTCCGGAGCCCTCTTCGAGGAGCGGGCGCAGGAACTCCTCGGTGGTGCCCGGGTGCACGGGGGACTCCAGGATCACCGTGGTGTGCGGGCGCAGATGCGCGGCCAGGGTGCGGGCGGCGGCCTCCACCTGGCCGAGGTCGAGGCCGCCGTCCGCGTCCCGTGGGGTGGGGGCGCAGATGACAGCGGTGCGCACCCGGCCGAGCTCGGCCGGGGACGTGGTCGGCCGGAAGCCCCCTGCGAGCATCCGGCGCACTTCGGCGGGGCTGAGGGAGCCGGCCTCGGGTCCGGTCCGGTACCCGAGTGTGGGGATGCCGGCGGCGACGGCGGCCTGGGCCAGGGGCAGGCCGTACGGGCCGAGTCCGATGACGGCGAGATCTGCGGGCATGGCGGTGGGCCGTCCTTCCCAGTAGCCGAAGCGGGACAGGTGCGCAAGCCCAGTGGACAGGATGGACCAGCGCAATGTCACACTAGGAGTAAATATGACCGTTATGTGGGATTGATGACGTGTGTCTTCCCGCGGGTCTGTGACGGCCTTCCCGCAGGGGCGTGTCCGTCTGCCAGCGGGTCCGTGAAAGTTGTCCACAGGCTGGGGCGCGTGGTGGCTGAACTCGGGCAAGCCGGTCAGAATTTTGGGCATGGGGGATACGTGACCGGGTCACTCCCCAGGGGTGCGACCGGCGCGACCTACAGCGGGAGGCAGCAGTGAGGACAGCGACACTCGGGCCGGCGCAGCGCGCCGAGTCACTCGCATCAATGGCCGAGCGTGAACTGGACGTGCTGGTCGTGGGAGCGGGCGTGGTCGGCGCGGGCACCGCGCTGGACGCCGTGACCCGGGGCCTGTCCACGGGCCTGGTCGAGGCGCGTGACTGGGCGTCCGGCACCTCGAGCAGGTCCAGCAAGCTGATTCACGGCGGCCTGCGCTATCTGGAGATGCTCGACTTCGCGCTCGTCCGGGAGGCGCTGAAGGAGCGCGGGCTGCTGCTGGAGCGGCTCGCGCCGCATCTGGTGAAGCCGGTGCCGTTCCTCTACCCGTTGCAGCACAAGGGCTGGGAGCGGCTGTACGCCGGTTCGGGCGTCGCGCTCTACGACGCCATGTCGATGGCCCGCGGGCACGGCCGGGGCTTGCCCGTCCACCGTCATCTGAGCCGCCGTCACGCCCTGCGGGTAGCGCCCGCTCTGAAGAAGGACGCGCTGGTCGGAGCGTTGCAGTACTACGACGCCCAGATGGACGACGCCCGCTTCGTGGCGACGCTCGTGCGCACTGCGGCGGGGTACGGCGCGAAGGTGGCCAACCGCGCGCGTGTGACCGGATTCCTGCGCGAGGGAGAACGCGTCGTCGGCGCCCGGGTGCAGGACGTGGAGGCGGGCGGGGAGTACGAGGTCCGCGCCAAGCAGGTCGTCAACGCGACCGGAGTGTGGACCGACGACACCCAGGCGATGGTGGGCGAGCGGGGGCAGTTCCACGTACGGGCGTCCAAGGGCATCCACCTGGTCGTGCCCAAGGACCGGATCCACTCGACGACCGGGCTGATCCTGCGTACCGAGAAGTCCGTGCTGTTCGTCATCCCGTGGGGCCGGCACTGGATCATCGGCACCACGGACACCGACTGGGACCTCGACAAGGCGCACCCCGCCGCGTCCAGCGCCGACATCGACTACCTGCTGGAACATGTGAACTCGGTGCTGGCGGTGCCGCTGACCAGGGACGACGTCCAGGGTGTGTACGCGGGGCTGAGGCCCCTGCTGGCCGGCGAGTCGGATGCCACCAGCAAGCTGTCGCGCGAGCACACCGTGGCGCATCCGGTGCCCGGGCTCGTCGTCGTGGCGGGCGGCAAGTACACGACGTACCGGGTGATGGCCAAGGACGCGGTGGACGCGGCCGTGCACGGACTCGACCTGCGGGTCGCCGAGTGCGTGACCGAGGACGTTCCGCTGCTGGGGGCGGAGGGCTACCGGGCGCTGTGGAACGCGCGAGCGCGGATAGCCTCGCGGACGGGCCTTCACGTGGTGCGCGTGGAGCACCTGTTGAACCGGTACGGGGCGATGGCGGAGGAGGTACTCGAACTCGTCGCCGCGGACACCTCGCTGGGCGAGCCCCTGCAGGCCGCCGACGACTATCTGCGCGCCGAGATCGTGTACGCCGCCTCGCACGAGGGCGCGCGGCACCTGGACGACGTGCTGACCCGGCGCACCCGCATCTCCATCGAGACCTTCGACCGGGGCGCGCGCAGCGCCCGCGAGGCCGCCGAGCTGATGGCGCCGGTGCTGGGCTGGGACAAGGACCAGATCGAGCGCGAGGTCGAGCACTACCAGAAGCGGGTGGAGGCCGAGCGGGAGTCGCAGCGGCAGCCGGACGATCTGACGGCGGACGCGGCGAGGCTGGGGGCGCCGGACATCGTGCCGTTGTAGGTCGTCCCAGCGCGGGCCACCGATCCGGCGCGGCTGCCCGGGCTCGGGCGAACGTCACTCGAACGAGTGGCGCGAACCGGGATCTTCGTTCGGAACCCGGCCGTTCTACGGGGTGCGAGGGCAGAACTCGGCGGCGAGCAAGGCCGCTTCGATGCCGGGATCAGCCATCGCAGTCGTGTTCACGCGGAAGGTGAGGACACGGCGGCCGTCGACCGTGGCTGCGGTGCGCACGTAGCTGCCGGTGATCCGGCCGTTGTGCCCCCACACCGTGGTGCCGCACGGCAGCCTCACCGGAAACAGCCCCATGCCGTACGAGCCGTGTGCGGTACGGGTGTCGAGCATCTCGCGCAGCCAGTGCGGGGGCAGGAGCCGTCCGCCGAGCAGGGCGGCGTAGAAGCGGTCCAGGTCGGCGAGGGTCGTCACCAGCTCGCCCGCGGCTCCGGCCACCCGCGGGTCGAGTTCGGTGACGTCGGTTCCGTCGGCGGCGTAGGCACGGCCGTGCGGGGAGGGGAGACGTGTGCGGGACCCAGGAAAGGAGGTGCCCGTCAGACTCAGCGGAGCGATGACGCGGTGCTCGGCCTCGACGGCGTACGAGCGGCCGGTGACCTGCTCGATGACCAGGCCGAGCAGGACGTAGTTGGTGTTCGAGTAGTGGTAGCGGCCGGGGTCGGCCAGGGGATGGGTGAGTGCGATGCGTACGGCCTGACGAGGGGTGAGGGGGACGACGCCGCCGGTGTCCGCGGTGAAGTCGTACAGGCCGCTGGTGTGGGTGAGCAGGGCGCGCAGGGTCAGCGCGCGGCCCTCGTCGCCCGCTCCGCGCACCAGACCGGGCAGGTGCTGTTCCACGGTGTCGGACAGTTTCAGCCGGTGTTCGGCGGCCAGTTGCAGGACGACCGTCGCGACGAAGGTCTTCGTGATGCTGCCCGCCCGGAAGCGGTCGGTGCGGGCGATGCCCCAGCCGGCCTGGGCGTAGCGGGTGTCGGTCTCCTCGCGGGCCAGCAGGGCCGCGGCGGGCGCGCCGCCCCGCGCGACCAGGAGCGGAAGGAGTGTGCCCGAGGGCGCGACCGAGGGCGCCGAGGAGGCGGCCGAGCCCAGGGAGAGGAGGACCAGGGACACGGGCACGGCCAGTAACGTCCGAAGCGGCCGCATCACGAATCCTCCCTTGTCGCGGCCCATCATGCAGACCGGCGGAACGGCGGTTCACCGGGGACCCCGCGTGTGGAGCACTCCGGGGGCAGCCAGGGGCACCCGGGGCGTCGGGCACTTGTCGGGTGAGGGACAATGGAGGCTCTGTCAGGGCGGGTTGTATGAGGGGACGCATGTCGGAGGCGGAGAGGGCGGGGACATCTCGTCAGGAGACTCGTCAGGACAACCGTGGGCGTCTCCTCGCGGGGCGGTACCGGCTGGGTGAAGTGCTCGGCCGCGGCGGCATGGGCACGGTGTGGCGGGCCGAGGACGAGACGCTGGGCCGGACGGTCGCCGTCAAGGAGCTGCGGTTCCCGTCCAACATCGACGAGGACGAGAAACGGCGGCTGATCACGCGCACGCTGCGCGAGGCCAAGGCGATCGCGCGGATCCGCAACAACAGCGCGGTGACGGTCTTCGACGTGGTCGACGAGGACGACCGGCCGTGGATCGTGATGGAGCTCGTCGAGGGCAAGTCGCTCGCCGAAGTCATCCGGGAGGACGGCCTGCTGGAGCCCAGGCGTGCGGCGGAAGTCGGTCTGGCGGTCCTCGACGTGCTGCGGTCCGCGCACCGCGAGGGCATCCTGCACCGCGACGTGAAGCCGTCGAACGTGCTGATCTCCGAGGACGGCCGGGTTGTGCTCACCGACTTCGGCATCGCCCAGGTCGAGGGCGACCCGTCGATCACCTCGACCGGCATGCTCGTCGGCGCGCCCTCCTACATCTCCCCGGAGCGGGCCCGCGGCCACAAGCCGGGACCGGCGGCCGACCTGTGGTCGCTGGGCGGCTTGCTGTACGCGTCGGTCGAGGGTGTCCCGCCCTACGACAAGGGCTCGGCGATCGCGACCCTGACCGCCGTGATGACCGAGCCGCTGGAGGAGCCGAAGAACGCTGGGCCGCTGAAGGACGTCATCTACGGCCTGCTCACCAAGGATCCCGCCAAGCGGCTCGACGACGCGGGCGCGCGCACGATGCTCAACGCGGTGATCCACGCGCCCGAGCCGAAGGCGGCCGAGCCGGAGCCGCCGCTGGACGCGACGAAGGTCGTACCGCTGCCGGTGCCGCCCGAGGAGCGTACGGACCGGCGGAGTTCGGGCGGCGGCAGCGGGAGCAAGCGGGGCGAGGAGGCGGCCGAGCGGTTCCGCGGGGCGCTGCGTTCCGTGCGGAAGGCCGCCGGGGCGGCGGGGGCGGCGGCCTCTTCCGCGGCGTCATCCGCGGCCACGACCCGTGACAAGTCCGGTGGCGGGGCGGGTGTCTCGGATGCCGGTGGGGATGCGGCGGGCTCGGGGTCCGGCTCCGGTACGGCGGCTTCGGGGTCCGGCGGTGGTACGGGCGCTGTGGGTTCCGGCTCTGACGCGAAGGCTTCGGGCGCCGGCTCCGGTACGGCGACCTCAGGTTCCGGATCCCGTAAGGCGGTTTCGGGCCCCGGGGGCGGCACGGGCGTCTCGGGTTCCGGTGCGGGCGTTCCCTCGGACAAGGAGGCGTCGAGTGTGTCGACGGCGTCGGCTTCGAGTGGGGTCTCCGGTGCACAAGGCCACGAGCAGGGTGCGCGGAGAACGGGTGCCGCGTCGACGGGCGGGGCGAACAGCGCTGCGTCGGGCGGTGCGGTGTCGGGTGGTGCGTCGAGCGGACGGAGCTCCGGGTGGCCCGTGATGACGCCGCCGGACATGCCGCCGCGGCCCGTGCCCAGGGCGCCGCTCACCGATGTGGTGCCGCGGCGGACCCTGGTGATCATCGCGGTGGTCGTGGTGCTCGCCGTGATCGGAACCGTGCTGGCGCTCATGTTCGGCGGTGACGGCGAGAGCTCCGACGGGGCCAAGGGCGGCGGCACCAAGGTGACGGCGGGCGCGAGCGCGAGTGCCGACACCAAGGACGACGAGAACGGCGGCACCCGTACGGACGGCGCGGCGACCGAGTCCGCGACGACGGGCTCGGGGTCGCAGAGCACACCGAGTGGCGGGGCGAGCGCCTCCGAGGGCGCCGGTGCGGGCTCGGACGGTTCCTCCGGTTCCGCCGGCGACAACGCGGTGGCCTCGACGCACCAGGGGAGCCAGGGGTACTCGCTCGGGCTGCCCAAGGGGTGGGACTACCAGTCCACGGGTTCGGCGGGGGATCGTTTCACCGGCCCCGACGGGCAGAAGCTGCTCGTCGCCTGGACGTCCACGCCGAAGGGCGACCCGGTGGCGGACTGGAAGAGCCAGGAGCGGTACATGACGCGCTCCCAGTACAAGAGGATCCGCATAGAGCAGGTGGACTACCGCGGTTGGAACGCGGCCGACTGGGAGTTCACCTATGTGGAGAGCGGGACGAAGTACCGGACCATCGACCGTGGCTTCGTCGTCAACGACCAACTCGGATATGCGCTGATGTACACGGCGAAAGCCGCCAAGTGGGACAGCGAGCTGCGCGAGAACACATGGCGGACGCTGGCGGAGACCTTCGAACCGAAGTCGTGAGGGAACGGCCTGGCGTCCCGGACATTGAGATCGGGCGTCAGATCTGCCATCCCCTCTTTGCGGGTTGCCTCCGGCACGTATCGTGAGTGCTTGCGGACCGTACGCATCCAGGAATGCATGCGGAACGGGCCGCGAGGCGAACGGAATTGACCAACCGGGCGGCCGGGGGAGGCAACGTGGACGACTATGCGGGCCGGGTACTCGCCGACCGCTACCGCCTGCCGCTGCCGCCGTCCGACGAGTACGAACTCACCGAGACCCGGGCCTTCGACACCTACAGCGGGCAGGAAGTCCTGGTCAGGCAGGTGCCGTTGCCGGAGGTCGTCGAGGCGGAGGTGCTCGACGCGGAGGGGCTGCCGGACGGTTTCACGGCACGGGACCCGCGGGACCGTGGGGCGCGGCGACCGCAGGCGCGCACCGGCCCACGGCGGCCGGCCGACCCTGCCGTACAGCGGGCCGTGGAGGCCGCGCAGGCCGCCGCGCGGATCCCCGACCATCCCCGGCTGGACCAGGTCTTCGACGTGTTCGCCGACGGTGGTTCGCTGTGGATCGTCAGCGAGTTGGTGTCGGCGCGGCCGCTGGCGGCGCTGCTCGCCGAGCAGCCGCTGACGCCGTACCGGGCGGCCGAGGTCGCCTCCGACGTCCTCACGGCACTGCGGGTGTTGCACGCCCATGGCTGGGTGCACCGGAACATCACCGCCCGCACGGTGCTCGTCTGCGACGACGGCCGTGTGATGCTGACCGGCCTCGCGGTCGGCGCGGCGGAGGAGGCACTGTGCGGGTACGACCCGGTGCCGGCCGAGGCGGGGGAGTGGGGCGGCGAGTTCGGTGACGCCGGTGGATCCCATGGGGACGGTGGTTCCCAGGGGCACGGTGGTTCCCATGGAGGCGGTGGCCTCCATGGGCCCGGTGGATTCGGTGGTCCCGGCCCCGGCGGTCCCGGTGTGTCCGGCGGTCCCGGTGTGTCCGGTGGTGCCCACGGGGGCGGCGGTGCGGTCGGGTTCGGCGGGGCGGATCCCGAGGCCGCTCGGCGGGCGGCCATCGAGGCTCGGGCGGCCGGGGGATTGCCGGCTGCCGGGTCGGACGTGGCGAACGGGGTGAACCGGGCGGACGGGGCGTCGTCCGAGCTCGCCCCCAGAGCCGTCGACACCGGTGCGGACATCAGGGCGGCGCGGGCCGGTGCGATCGCCGCGTATCGCGCGGGGGCGCGGGCCGCGGCCCGGGTCCAGGAGGCCCAGCAGAACGGACGGACGGCACTGCCGGGGGCACGTCCCGCCCCGGGAGGCAACCCGGCGGCCCTGCCCGGGGCCCGCTCCGCCCCCGAAGGCGCCCCGGCCGCACCAGCCCACGGCTCGACGCAGCCGCCGTACCCCGGCCCGAACGGCGTGCAACACCCGCCGGGTGTCGAGCCGCCGGGACAGATCGCCGACCCCTACGGCGTGCGCACCACCACCCCGTGGCACGGCGCCGCGCCCCGCACCGGAACCGGCGGCACGCCGCCGCCCGGAGACACCGGGGCCACCGGAGGCAACGGACAAGGCGGCCAGGGCCATACGGCGCTGTCTCCCGGCGGAAACGGCGGCGCCACACCGCACATCGCCGGTGGCCGCACCACGGACTTCGGCGCGCCCGCCCCCGCCCCCGGCTTCGGCACGCCCGTCTCGGACCGCGGTACCCCCGCCCCCGGCACCCCCACCCGCTGGGACGACCTCGCCGCGAAGGCGCCCGTGCGGCGTGGCGGGCCCGCCACCGCGCTGGCGGCCGAGCGGGCGCGGCAGGCGCGGATGGCGGTGGTGGGGCCCGTGACCGAGCGGTGGGCGCCGGAGCAGGCCGGACCCGTGCACGAGAACTGGCAGTTGGCGGCGCCGATCGGGCCCGCGACCGACCTGTGGGCGTTGGGCGCGCTGCTCTTCCGTGCAGTACAGGGGCACGCGCCGTATCCGGAGGAGTCGACGGCCGAGCTCGTGCAGATGGTGTGTGCCGAGCCGCCCGCCTTCGCCGAGGAGTGCGGGCCGCTGCGGCCGGTCGTGGAGTCACTGCTGCGCCAGGACCCCACCGAGCGGCTCGACTTCGAGGAGCTGCGCGGCTGGCTGCGTTCGCTGGTGCGCTCGGCGCCCGAGCCCGAGGCCGGTGCGCACGTCGTCGCGGCTCCGCCCTCCGACACGAGCCGGCTGCCGATCGTACGGCGGCGGGGCGAGCTGGTACGGCGGCGGCGTGCCGGGCTGCCCGCGCACCACGGGCGGCACAAGCGGGCTCGGGAGGAGGTCCGTTCGCCGCGCAGACTCGGCCGGAACCTGCTTGTGCTGATCCTGCTCGCACTGGCCGCCGCGATCGTGTATGCCATGTACTTCATGCCGAAGGCGGAGCCCGGCGCGGAGGGTGGCACGGACCGGACCGGTGCCGCCGGTGAAGTCAGCCCGGCGCCCGAGCCGTCCTCGGAGGCGAACAGCGAGCCCCGGCCCGACCAGACCTCGCCGGGGACCGACGACAGCCCCTCGTCGTCCGCCGGTGCCGGCGAGACGCAGACCACCGGCCCCCAGGTCGCCGACGGCTTCACCCTGCGCAAGGACACGGAGGGCTTCCAGGTCGCCGTCGCCAACGGCTGGGACCGCACCCCGGTGAACGGGCGCGGTCAGGTCGTGTACGCGCACGGGAACTTCGAGCTCATCGTCGTACCGGGACGGGACACCGCGGACGAGGACGGCACCGATCCCATGGTGTACCAGCGGGAGAAGGAGCCGGAGCTGCAGCCGTACCGCGACTCCAGTTGGGCCACCGCCACCGGGTTGAAGACGATCCAGGTGGGCGGACGGACCATGGCCGAGGGGCAGTTCACCTGGACCGGCGACGACGGGCGCGAGCTGTTCGTGCGCAATCTCGCGATGCTGATCGACGGGAAGTACCACGTGGTGCAGGTGCGCGGCCCGGAGGCCGAGCGGGACGAGGTGTCCCGGCTGCACGAGCAGGCGTCGGCGACCTATCAGGTCACGGGCTGAACGCGCCCCCTCGACGCCGAGTGACAGTTGAGCGCTTACTGGCGGCGACAACCATCACAGTGCGGTTTCCTTGGCACCCCCGTGGTTCCCCGCACCTCGGG
Source organism: Streptomyces sp. NPDC002838 (assembly GCF_040295365.1). Taxonomy (NCBI): domain Bacteria; kingdom Bacillati; phylum Actinomycetota; class Actinomycetes; order Kitasatosporales; family Streptomycetaceae; genus Streptomyces; species Streptomyces sp. NPDC002838. Next base: position 108,462 of record NZ_JBEOVF010000030.1, read on the forward strand.
CGGTCCTTAGTCTGACCCTGTCAAGAGCATTGCGGGGCAACGTGAATCAGATGCAGGGCCAGCTCGTGTCGGGGCGCTACCGGCTCGCCGACACGATCGGCAGCGGCGGCATGGGCCGCGTGTGGCGAGCGCACGACGAGGTGCTGCACCGGGCCGTCGCGATCAAGGAGCTGACCGCCGCGCTCTACGTCTCCGAGAGCGACCAGGAACGGCTGCTCGCCCGCACCCGCGCCGAGGCACGGGCCGCCGCGCGCATCAACCACTCCGCCGTCGTCACCGTGCATGACGTGCTGGAGCACGACGGCCGGCCGTGGATCGTGATGGAGCTGGTCGAGGGCCGCTCGCTGGCCGACGCGGTCAAGGAGCGCGGGCGTGTCGAGCCCACCGAGGCCGCGCGCATCGGCCTGTGGGTGCTGCGGGCGTTGCGGGCCGCGCACTCCGCCGGGGTCCTGCACCGCGACGTCAAGCCCGGCAACGTACTGCTCTCGGAGGACGGCCGCGTCCTCCTCACCGACTTCGGCATCGCCCAGATCGAGGGCGACACCGCCATCACCCGCACCGGCGAGGTCGTCGGCTCCGTCGACTACCTCGCCCCCGAGCGCGTCCGCGGCCACGACCCCGGCCCCGCCTCCGACCTGTGGGCACTCGGCGCGACGCTGTACACGGCGGTGGAGGGCCGTTCGCCGTTCCGCCGCACCTCGCCCATCGGCACGATGCAGGCGGTCGTCGAGGAGGAACCCGCCCAGCCGGTCAACGCCGGACCGCTCGGGCCCGTCATCACCGCCATGCTCCGCAAGGGCCCGGCCGACCGGCCGAGCGCTGCGGAGGCCGAGCAGATGCTCGCCGAGGCGGCGGAGGGGCGGCGGTCGAACAGGGCGCAGGCGTTCGTGCCGACGCGGCACGGGTCGTACGGACAGCAGGGGCGCTACGAGCAGCCGCAGACCGGTGTCACCAGGCCGCATCCGGCCGCCGTCACCCAGGTGGGCCCGCCCGCGGCGCCCCCGAAGAAGCGGCGCCGTCTGCGCACGGTCGCCCTTGTCGTCGCCGTCGTCGCGATCATCGGCGCGGGAGCCGCGGTCACGTTGCGCGAGTGGAACTCCGGCAACGGGATCTCCGCCACGCAGGGTTCCAACCTCAGCCCCAGCGTCAGTCCCTCGCCGACGGAGGAGCCGCAGGGGACGGTTCCCGCGGGCTGGAAGCAGTACGACGATCCCGCGGGCTTTAGCCTCTACCTCCCCGAGGGCTGGGAGCGGTCGGTTTCCATCAAGAGCAAGGATGGCTTGCAGCAGATCGACTATTCGCCCGACAGGGGTGAGCACGTAGTGCGTATCGCCGTCGATACCTTGCCGGACTTCGGCGACCCGTACGAGCACCAAGTCGACTTGGAACAGCAGTTGAGACGGCAGCTGGTGGATTACGAACACTTGAGCATGCAGCGCCAGCTTTACCGTGACCGTCAAGGCTCCCGGCTGGAGTACAAGTGGACGGAGCAGGTGAAGGGTTCACGCCGTGCTGGGGTGTACCGAGCCGTCGACCTGATGTACATCGCCCGGAGCGGGGTTGAGTACGCGATCTACATGGCCTCTCCTGTGGAAGACTGGGCCACCACGCGCAAACAGTTTGAGACTGTGCTGCAGGGCTGGCGAGAGGGTGAATTCAAGCGGTGAGAGCATCGAGCGGCGCTTAGTATTTCGTCCAGCTCTTCTGCCGGTGTGCGATATCCGAGGGTTTTTCTTGGGCGCGTGTTGAGCCGCCATGTGATCTCATCGAGTTCTCGTTGAGTTTGCCAAGAAAGGTCGGTGCGCTCGTCTTGTCTCAATTCGGGTGACCACGATGCGGTGCGGCGGCCTGCACGGGTTGGAGGCTGGCCTGGAAGCCGAGGTGGTTGAGTTGCTGACCGGGCGGCGGGTGGCACGGGACTTGCCGGAGGGGCTCTTGCCCGCGGAGTCGTAGTTGCCCGGACACAATCCAGCCCAGCAGGCGAGGTGGCCGGCGGACGGGAAACGGGAGATGTCCGCACCGATCTCGGCCAGGATCACCTGAGCGGTGTGCGCACTCAAGGCCTGAGTTCCCTGGAGTGTGCCACCGGCAGTCTTGGGGCGGCGGCATACTTGGCCGGTCGCCGCCCCGGAAGGCGTCCGTCCGGTGCGGCATGATGGGGCGCATGGGGACCGAGGGGGCCAACTTCCGTGTGATCGCGGGGCGTTACCGCCTCGAGTCGAGGCTCGGTCGCGGCGGCATGGGCGTCGTGTGGCGGGCCACGGACCAGTTGCTCGGGCGAGGTGTGGCGGTCAAGGAACTCCCCCTGGACGACACCCTCTCCGCGGACGAGGCCCGGCGGCAGCGCGACCGCACCCTGCGCGAGGCACGCGCGGTGGCCCAGTTGAGCCACCCGCACATCGTCGTCGTCCACGACGTCGTCGAGCACGACGAACGCCCGTACATCGTCATGGAGTTGATCAACGGCGCGTCCCTCGCCGACCGGATCGCCACCCGCGGCCCGGTGGACGCCGCCGAGGCCGCCCGGATCGGCATCGCCCTGCTCGGCGCGCTGGGCGCGGCGCACGCGGCCGGGGTCCTGCACCGCGACCTCAAACCCGCCAACGTCCTGATCGAGGACGGCACCGACGGCGACGCCATCGACGGCACCGGCCGTATCGTCCTCACCGACTTCGGCATCGCCCAGGTCGCGGGCGCCACCACGCTCACCGAGACCGGCTCCTTCGTCGGCTCGCCCGAGTACACCGCGCCCGAACGGATCTCCGGGGCCAGGACCGGACCGGAGTCCGACCTGTGGTCGCTGGGGGCGCTGCTGTGCACGGCTCTGAGCGGCGAATCGCCGTTCCGGCGCGACTCGTTGGGCGGCATCCTGCACGCGGTCGTGTCCGCCGAGGTACGACCGCCCGCGCAGGCCGCGCCGATCCTCCCCGTCGTACAGGGCCTCCTCGAACGCGACCCCGACCGGCGGCTCGACGCGGCGGAGGCTGAGCGGATGCTGCGGGCCTTCTTGGACACGGAGCGCATGCCGAAACGATCCGGCACGGGGGACCGGCGTGCGTACTCCCGGCGCGGGGCGCTGGTGAGCGCGCTGCTGGTCGCCGCGATGGCGGGGGCGGGCGTGTCCGCGCTGGCGCTGCTCATGGACCGGGACGGGGACGGGGGTGTGGTGCCTACGAGTTCACCGCCGGAGGCTTCCGTCAGTACGTCGAGTGCGCCGAGTACGCCGAGTACGCCGAGTACGCCGAGTACGTCGAGTGCGCCGAGGCCCGCGAGTACGTCCCCCTCGCCCAGCCGCAGCCCCAGTCCCAGCCCCAGCCCCTCCGGCCCCACTCCCACGAACCACGAATAAAGGGGAGATGAGCGGCATTCAGGGTCACGGCTCTGTGACTGGAAAGCACCAGAGGTGGAAGCCGAAGCGCTTGGCGCGATATGGATGGACCCATGAGCAGCAACGGGGGAGCCCCTTACGGGTCCGACGAGCCAACGAGTTTCGGTCTGCAACCGCCGAACCCGCCTGCGGCGGTGCCGCACCCCAACAACCCGTACGCGACGCCGACGCAGGTCGTCCCGCCACGGTCCCAGCCGCAGGCCGCGCCCCCGGCCCAGCCGCAACCCCACCCGCAACCCCACCCGCAACCCCAGCCCCAATACCAGCCCCAATCCCAGCCTGAGCAGGACCCCGGTACCGGCCGACTGATAGCCGGTCGCTACCGGTTGCTCGCCAAGCTCGGGCACGGCGGCATGGGGACGGTGTGGCGCGCCAAGGACGAGACGGTGGACCGTGAGGTTGCCGTGAAGGAGCCCCGTGTCCCGGACCATCTTCCCGAACGCGAACGTTCCAACGCCTTCGAGCGCATGCGCCGGGAGGCACGCGCGGCGGCCCGGCTCGACCACCCGGCAGTCGTGAACGTCCACGATGTCGCGGTCGTGGACGGCCAGCCGTGGATCGTGATGGAGCTGGTGCAGGGCCGTTCGCTGGGCGACGCGTTGCAGGAGGGCACCCTCGGGGCCCGGGAAGCGGCGAGAATCGGCCTGGAGGTGCTGGGCGCGCTGGAGGCCGCGCACGCGGCGGGCATCCTGCACCGTGACGTCAAGCCGGACAACGTCCTCCTCGGCCGCCACGACCGCGTCGTCCTCACCGACTTCGGCATCGCGCAGATCGAGGGCGAGACCAACCTGACCGACACCGGCGGCTTCGTCGGCTCGCCCGAATACATCGCGCCGGAGCGGGTGCTGGGCCAGCGCCCCGGTCCGGCGAGCGACCTGTGGTCCCTCGGTGTCGTCCTGTACGCGGCGACGGAGGGGGTCTCCCCGTTCCGCCGCAGCAACACCCCCGCCACCCTCCAGTCCGTCCTCAACGCCACACCCGCGCCGCCCGCCGCCGCGCAGGGCCCGCTCGCCGAGGCCATCAACGGCCTGCTCCAGAAGGACCCGGCGCGCCGCCCGAACGCGGCCCAGGTCCGTGCCCTGCTGGAACGGACCGCGAACCCGCCAGCTCCGGCTCCGGCTCCCACACAGGCGGTCCAGATCACCGGCACCGCCACCGGCATCCGGCTCGGCCGCAAGGCGCTGCTCGGCCTCGGTGCCGCGGTCGTCGCCGCGGCGGTGGCGGCGTACCTGGTGATCGCGGACCCGTTCGCGGGACCGCTGCCGGACGGCTGGAAGACGAAGTCCGAGAAGGACGTCGCCGCGACGCTGGCGGTGCCCGCCGACTACCGGCGCTCGGTGCCCGACCGGGAGACCGACCAGGACCACTGGGTCTCGTACAGCGACTACAGCGGTAGTGTCTGGATCAGCCTGACCCTGGACAAGAAGTCCGAGGACGCCGGCAACAACATCGCGGGCTCAGCGGCCGCCGAGATGTATGACGACGACGCCGAGTTCAAGCAGAGCGGCAGCTACGAACTCGACATGCCCTCTGGCCCGAGGACGAAGACCGAGCCCAAGGAGACGACGTACGAGGGCAGGAAGGCCGCCGAGATCAAGGTCGTCTACACCACCGACGACACCCAGAACCCCCGCCCCCGCGAGCTGAGGATCTTCTACTACAAGACCTCCGCCGGCGACATGTACAAGCTCACCATCAGCTACCCGGGCAAGGGCGACTTCACGGAGCGGGGCCGCGAGGTGGCTCGGACGGCCATCGCGAACCTGGACGTCGACAAGCTGTAAGGGCGGAGACCTCGACGGCCCGTCACTTCAGCTTGCCGGCCATCGCCTTCACCAGCTCGGTCTTCGACACCAGCAACGCGAACCGCTGCTTGCCATCGTCAGGCGCGGGCTTGGCGTACCGGGGGATTCCCCGCCTGCGCCACTTGGCCGCGGTGAACTTCTCCGGCAGGGCGGGCAGCGGCACCGACCAGCCGCCGAGCCGGAGTTCGCCGGTCCAGACGCCGGCGGACAGCTCGGCGACGTCCACGCGGGCGGTGAAGAGGTCGGTGTAGGGGGTGCGCGCGGCGGGGACGACGGCTTTCTCGCCGCGGTCGTTCGTCAGTACGACGGTCAGGTCCCCGTCGGGATACGCGTCGAGTCCGCTGTGCCCGGTGACCACCAGCCGGGTGGGGTAACTGGCCGACCAGCGCGGCGAGTCCAGGGCGAGACGCGGGGCCGCCTTGTGCTTCTTCTCGCCGAGGTCGAGCGTGAGGTTGCCGTACGGCTTGGTGGTGTAGAGCGTGACCGCGCGCAGGCCGTCGGGCGTGGCGACGACACGCGTGCGTGCCGCCGGGGAGACGGTGTCGGCCCGCTTGCTGCCGACGCGTACCTCGCGGGAGACGCCCTGGGCGCCGACGGCGAGGGAGATGTCCCACAGGCCGTCGGCCAGGGACCGGCCATCGGCGGCGGTGGTGATGTCGACGTCGGCCTCGAAGCCCGCGTTCTCGTACCGGAACCGGCCCTCGTCCTCGTCGGCGCCGAGGCCGGGGGTCGCGGTGTGTGTGACGGGCAGCCGGTACTCGGTGCCGCTGTCGCGCTCGCGCAGGACGAGTTCGGTGGTGACGTCGGTGACGTCGTGGGTTTCCACGCGGTGGAGGTAGGCGTGCCCGGCCAGGCGCAGGGTGGTGCCGCGGAGTTCGGCGCGGGTGATGCGGTGGCGGACGCCGAGCTTGTCGGTGACGTCGTAGCAGCTGTCGGGGACGGCTCGGGCGGGGTCGCGGAGGAAGGGGTAGCGGGCGTAGGCGCGGCCGTTGTCGCACAGGAGCGGGGTGGCGGACTGGGTGCGGGCCAGCTCGTTCTCGAAACGGGTCAGCTCCAGCACCTCGTCGAGCATCCGGTGCCGGATGAGGTGCAGTCGCAGCCGGGCCATGGCCGAGAGCTGCTCGTTCATTCCCTCGTGCCACAGCGGGGCGATGATCTCGGCGAGCCGGTCGAGGGCCTTCTCCTGGGTGGCGCGGGATTCGCGCGGCAGGTGGGCGAGGAGCTGCTGCATCTCGACGGTCAGATGCCGGTGGGCCAGGTGGTCGCGGCCGGGGCCGGGCGGCACGTTCTCCAGGACCATGTCGACCACGCGCGGCAGGAACGTCAGCCGGGGCTCCGTGCCCCCGGTCCGCAGGGTGATGTTGCCGCTGTCCTCGCGCTCGACCCAGAACAGGCAGTCGTAGTCGGCGAGGACCGAGATGCCGGACGCGTGGAGGTAGGCCGGGCCCACGAAGAGCTGGTCCTCGCCGATCTTCAGGTCCGTGGGGAAACGCAGCCCGAGCCGCTCCAACAGCTCCCGGCGGAAGAGCTTCATCGGGTTGAGCGTCCAGTAGACGCGCGAGGAGAAGACGTCCGTCTTCGGCTGGTTGCGCTGGAACATCGACTTGGGCGCGCCCCGGCCGCCGACGCCGACCATCTTACCGAGGACGATGTCGGTGCCGTTCTCCTCGGCCATGGCCACCATGCGCTCCAGGGCCTCGGGGCCCAGGTAGTCGTCGGCGTCGAGGAAGAAGACGAACTCTCCCGTGGCCTGGTCGAGCCCCCTGTTGCGCGGGGCCGACGGGCCGCCGGAGTTCTCCTGGTGGATGACCTTCAGCAGACCCGGGTGGACCTCGGACAGCCGGTCGAGCTCCTTCGCCGTGCCGTCGGTGGAACCGTCGTCGACGACGATGACCTGTAACGCGCCCTGGCCGATGCTCTGTTCGGCGACGGACGTGATGCAGCGCGTCAGATAGGGCATCGCATTGTAGGCAGCGATGATCACCGAAACGGTGGGGTCGGCCATCGTCACGTTCTCCCAGGGCAATACGGGGCACCCCGGTTTATGGCCGACTGCGCTGGTCAGTGCGCGGCCTGTGTTGGCTCAGGGAAGGTGCCGGAAAGAAATGTGAAGATATCATGAGAAGTACGTCCATGTTGTGTTCCGCAACCTTGCGGCGAGGGTGGCTGCCCTGGTTCGTACGGAACGCCGCGCCCTGTGGTTCAAACGGCGACCGGCTTGTGCACGCGTGACTCCAGCCCCGCGTCGACAACCAGCCGCCGCGCACGGTACTCATGGGACATGAGCAACGACGGGGACGGCGCGGACCCCAAGGGCGTGCTGCTCGACGGGCGGTACCGGCTGATCGAGCGGATAGGCGCCGGCGGGATGGGCACCGTCTGGCGGGCGCGTGACGAGTTCGTGGAACGCGAAGTCGCCGTGAAGCAGCCGCGGTTGCCGGGTGGCCCGGAGGACGAGGAGCACCGGCGCGCGGCCCACCGCCTCTACCGCGAGGCCCGCGCCGCCGCCCGCGTCGACCATCCCGCCGCCGTCTCCATCCACGACGTCGTCGTCGAGGAGGAGGACGGACTCCCCTGGATCGTCATGGAGTTGATCCGCGGCGAGTCCCTGCACGAAGCCCTCCGGCGCGGCCCGCTGCCGCCCGCCGAGGCCGCCCGCATCGGCCTCGCCGTCCTCGGCGCCCTGCGTGCCGCGCACGCCGTCGGCATCGTGCACCGGGACATCAAACCCGCCAACGTCCTGCTCGGCCCGCACCACCGCGTCGTCCTGACCGACTTCGGCATCGCCCACACTCAGGGTGAGGAATCCCTCACCGCCACCGGCGAGTTCGTCGGCTCGCTGGAGTTCGTCGCCCCCGAGCGCATGGCGGGCACCGGCGCCGGCCCCGCCTCCGACCTGTGGTCGCTGGGCGTTCTGCTGTACACCGCCGTCGAAGACGGTTCCCCTTTCCGCCGTACGACACCGGAGGCCACCCTCGCCGCGATCGTCGCCGCCGACCCGCCCGAGCCGACGCGGGCCGGACCACTCGGACCGCTGATCACGGGGCTGTTGGCGAAGGAACCCGAGCGGCGACCGGACGCGGAGGAGGTCGCACGGGTGCTGGAGGGGGCGGCGGGGGAGCGGCGGCCGGAGGGGGACGTACAAGAAGCCCTGCCGGTCGACGCCGTACCGCTTCCTGACCCGGAGTCCGACTCCGGCCCGCAGCGCGACTCCGACTCGGGGCCCGACGCCGATCCCGCCCCCGACCCGGAGCCCGACTCCGACCCTGCCCCCGACCCGGAGCCCGACTCCGACCCTGCCCCCGCCCCGAATCCGCGGCCCTCCCCCACCCGCCGTACCCTCGTCCGCACCGCCGTCGCCTCCGTCGGCGTCCTGCTCGCCGGCGGCATATGGCTCGGCACCTCGTTCGCCGACGGCACGGCCGGGCAGGGCGGCTGGGTCGCCCACCGGGAGCAGGGCATGAACGCCGTCCTTCAACTCCCCCCGCAGTACAAGGGGATGTACCAGGTGGGCGAGGCGGGGGACGACTCCCGCCTGGCCGTCTACGGCGACGGGGACGCGATCGAGGTCCACCTCACCGAGTGGGACAAGGCGCCGGGCTCCCCCATGAGCGAGGCGAGGGACATCGCGAGGGGCCGGGAGGGGCAGGAACGATCCCCCGGTCAGTACACCCCGACCACCTTCCACGGCCACGAGGCCGCCCTCTCCGACGTCACCTACGACCCGCACGGCAAGCCGACCCGTGTGATGCGGCTCATCGTCCGCACCGACGACAGCCGTATGTACGAGCTGCGTGTGGACATGCCCAAGGGAACGCCGGACGAGAAGAAAGGCACGGCGGTGTTCAAGGCGGCCCGTGACCGTCTCGAGTTCGGAAACGACTGAATACAGCCGAGTGCCGCCGATCGCCACCGGCCAACGCCCTGATCAGCCGGTTTGTTGCCAGTGACCACTGGCGCCGTGTGAGCACTCGGTGAATCCCGATTACCGGCGGGTACCCAAAGCCTCCACTGCGGAATACCCTGCGGCTCATGACGGACGCGCAGGCCCCGGCCAAGACCGGCACGAACCCCATCGCCCCCGCCCCGGCGGGCGCCCGTACCGCCGCCGACGTGGTCACCCCGGAGCTGGTCGCCCAGCTCACCAAGGGCGTGGTCGGATCCGGCCGGACCGCCAACCACACACCGTTCACCGGTGAGAAGCTCGCGGACCTGCCCGAGTCCACGCCCGAGGACGTACAGAAGGCCTACGACGCGGCCCGCAAGGCGCAGTCCGTGTGGGCGCGGACGCCCGTACGGCAGCGCGCCGCCGTCCTGCTCCGCTTCCACGACCTGATCCTGGAACGCCAGGCCGAGGTCCTCGACCTGATCCAGCTGGAGTCCGGCAAGGCACGTCTGCACGCCCACGAGGAGGTGCAGGCCGTCGCCGTGGCGGCCCGGCACTACGGCCGCAGGGCCACCGCGTACCTGAGGCCGAAGCGGCACGCGGGGGCGGTACCGACGCTGACGAAGGTCACCGAACTCCGCCACCCGCGCGGTGTCGTGGGCCAGATCGCCCCCTGGAACTACCCTCTGGAGCTGTCGGTCGGCGACGCGCTCCCGGCGTTCGTCGCGGGCAACGCGGTCGTGATGAAGCCGGACACGGAGACCTGCCTCACCGCACTCTGGGCCCGGGACCTGCTGATCGAGGCCGGTCTGCCCGCCGACGTCTTCCAGGTCGTCATCGGCGAGGGCCCGGTCGTCGGCCCGGAGGTCGTCAAGCACGCCGACTACGTCTCCTTCACCGGCTCCACCCGCACCGGCCGCGAGGTCGCCCAGGGCGCCGCCGCCCGTCTGATCGGCGTCTCGCTCGAACTCGGCGGCAAGAACGCGATGCTGGTCCTGGAGGACGCGGATGTGGAGAAGGCCGCGGCCGGTGCCGTCCGCGCCTGCTTCTCCTCCGCCGGCCAACTCTGCATCTCTATCGAACGGTTGTACGTCCACGAGTCGATCGCCGACGTCTTCGTCGAGCGCTTCGCCGCCCGGACGAAGGCGATGCGGCTCGGCACGTCGCTGGCGTACGGCGCCGACATGGGCTCGCTGGTGGGCGAGCGCCAGTTGGAGACGGTCACCCGGCACGTGGAGGAGGCCGTGGCCAAGGGCGCGAAGGTCGTCGCCGGCGGGGTGGCCCGTCCGGACATCGGCCCGTACTTCTTCGAGCCGACGATCCTGGACGGCGTGACGGAACCGATGTCGGTGTGCGCGGAGGAGACCTTCGGTCCGGTCGTGTCGATCTACCGGTTCAGGACGGAGGACGAGGCGGTCGAACTCGCCAACTCCACGCCGTACGGCCTGAATTCCTCGGTCTGGACGAAGGACGGCCGCCGCGGCCGCGAGGTCGCCGCCCGCCTGCGCACGGGAACCGTGAACGTCAACGAGGGCTACGCGGCCGCGTACGGCAGCGTCCAGTCCCCGATGGGCGGCATGAAGGACTCCGGCCTGGGCCGCCGCCACGGCTCCGAGGGCATCCTCAAGTACACGGAGGCCCAGACGGTGGCGCAGCAGCGGCTGCTGCCGATGGCGCCGTCGCTGGGGATGGACGATGAGAAGTACGCGGCGTTCATGAGCCGCAGCCTCCGGCTCATGAAGGCGTTCCGGTTCCGCTAGCAGACTCTTCGGCCGGTCTCTCGGCCGACTCGCACGGACACTCAACGAGGAGAACACGTGCCACAGGACGCCTACGACTACGACGTCATCGTCGTCGGATCCGGCTTCGGCGGCTCGGTAACCGCCCTCCGCCTCACGGAGAAGGGCTACCGAGTCGGCGTCCTGGAGGCCGGCCGCCGCTTCACTCCCGACACCCTCCCCAAGAACTCCTGGGACCTGAAGAACTACCTCTGGGCCCCCAAGCTCGGCATGTTCGGACTCCAGCGCATCCACCTGCTCGGCAACGTCATGGTCCTGGCCGGCGCAGGAGTGGGCGGCGGCTCCCTCAACTACGCCAACACCCTCTACGTACCGCCGAAGCCGTTCTTCGAGGACCCGCAGTGGCGTGACATCACGGACTGGCAGGAGGAGCTGAAGCCGTACTACGACCAGGCACGGCGCATGCTCGGCGTACGCCTCAACCCGACGATGACCCCCTCCGACGTGCACCTCAAGGCGGCGGCGGAGCGGATGGGCGTCGGTGACACCTTCCACATGGCACCGGTCGGCGTGTTCTTCGGGGACGGCGAGGACGCCGACGGCTCGGTGAAGGCACGGCCGGGCGAGCAGGCCGCGGACCCGTACTTCGGTGGCGCGGGCCCGGCCCGCAGGGCCTGCAACGAGTGCGGCGAGTGCATGACCGGCTGCCGTCACGGCGCGAAGAACACCCTCAACGAGAACTACCTGTACCTCGCCGAGAAGGCGGGCGCGGTCGTGCACCCCCTGACGACGGTCGTGTCGATCACGGACGACTCGCAGGGCGGCTACGCGATCGCCACCCTGCCCACGGACGACCGCCGCAAGGCGAAGGGCAGGACCTTCAAGGCCCGCCGGGTGGTCCTCGCGGCGGGCACGTACGGCACCCAGACCCTCCTGCACCGCATGAAGGAGGGCCGCCAACTGCCGTACATATCCGACAGGTTGGGCGAGCTCACCCGCACGAACTCCGAGGCGCTGGTCGGCGCGCAGACGGACAACCGCCGCTACCGCAAGGTGACAGGCGAGAAGAAGGTCGACTTCACGCGCGGAGTGGCGATCACGTCCTCGATCCACCCGGACGCCAACACTCACATCGAGCCGGTCCGCTACGGCAAGGGCTCCAACTCGATGGGCGGCCTGTCGATCCTCCAGGTCCCGTACGCGGACGGCTCGTCGAGGGTCATGGCCTGGTTGGCGAACGCGGCCCGCCACCCCCTCCAGGTCCTGCGCTCCCTCTCCAACCACCGCTGGTCGGAGCGGACGATCATCGGCCTGGTGATGCAGTCGCTGGACAACTCCCTGACGACGTACCTGAAGCCGGACGGAGTGGGGAAGGGCCTTCTCACGGCCCGCCAGGGCCACGGCTCCCCGAACCCCAAACAGATCAAGGCGGCGTCGGAGGGCGCCTTGGCGATCGCGGCCGAGATCAACGGCTTCGCCGGCTCCAACGTGGGCGAACTGATGGGCACCCCCCTCACCGCCCACTTCCTCGGCGGCTGCCCGATCGGCTCCTCCCGCGAGACCGGCGTGATCGACCCCTACCACCGCCTCTACGGCCACCCCGGCATCTCGGTCGTCGACGGCGCTGCGGTCTCGGCCAACCTCGGGGTGAACCCGTCTCTGACGATCACCGCCCAGGCCGAGCGCGCGATGTCGTACTGGCCCAACAAGGGCGAGGCGGACCCGAGGCCGCCGCAGGGGGCGGCGTACGAACGCCTGAAGCCGGTGGAGCCGAAGTCACCGGCGGTGCCGGAGGGGGCGTTCGGGGCGTTGCGGTTGCCGTTCTTGGGGATGCCGGCGGTGTTGCCGAAGCCGCGGCGTGAGACGGACTGAGCAGAATCAGGGCAACGGCGCCGACGGCGACCAAGTGCGGTGTCCTGCCGAGGCACACGGATGAGCGCGGGCAACGGGATCGTGCGCAGTCGGTTGAGGCAAGCAATGACCTGGTAAGGGCCAGGTGGGAGACCACTCCGCACGCAGAAGGACCTGCGCCCCCCTCCGAGCGCAGGTCCCTCGTTTTTGTGTGTTGAGCCTGATGAGGCGGTGGGCCTGAGCCTTACGCCTCGGCACCGACCTTGCGGCGCTTCATCGCGAACATCACGCCGGCACCGGCGACGATGGCGACACCGCCGATGGTGGCGATGACCGGGAGGTTGGAGTCGGAACCGGTTTCGGCGAGGTTGCCAGTGATCTCCTTGACCTCACCTTGCGGCTTCTTGCCCTCGTCGATGTCCGAGGGCTTCTCGCCGTTCGGCTCGGCGTCGTCGACGTCACCCGGGTTGCTGCCCGCCGCGAGCACCTTGAACTCGTAGAACTCACCGTTGCCGTAGCAGGTGGCGGCGTCCTCGCCCGCGTAGATCGCCTGGCTCAGGGCGAACGACGAACCGGCAGGGGCTGACTCCTTCACACGCACACGAAGGTCCAGCGTGGCGGAGGAGTTCGCCTCCAGCTTGTCGAGGGAGGCGACGAAGCTACCGGTGAGGACGACCGTGCCGTCCTCGTCCCCGTAGGAGTCCTGGTAGGTGTTGGTCCACTTGGCGCCCTCCTTGACCTGGATCTCGGCCAGGTCCTCGGACAGCGAGTGGCCCTCATTCACACCCGCGTACTCGGTGAACGCCTCGATCCAGACGTTCTCCAGGTCCTCGTCGGAGTCGTTCGTGGCGACGAACTTGAAGTTGTGCCAGCCGGAACCCGCGACGATCTTGCTCGGCAGGCCGGAGATCTCCGCCGTGAGGTTGTCGTCCAGGTCGAAGGTCATGCAGTCCTCGTAGGGATTCCACGGCTCTTCGTCCTCGGGGGCGCTCTCCGAGGGAGACGGGCTCGTGCTCTCCTCAGGGGCCGGGGCCTCTTCCTCTCCCTCGGGAGCCGACGTGCTCTCCTCGGGCTCCGGGGAGGTCTCCTCGCCCTCAGGGGTGGTTGCTTCCTCGGTCGGGGTCGACTCCTCCTCGCTGGGCGCGGGCGGCTCCTCCGACGGCGGCTCCTCAGGAGTAATCGTGCTCTCTTCCGACGCGGTGGGGGTGGGTGTCGGCGTCCCGTCCGTGGCGAACGCAGCCGGCGCGGACAGCAGCGCGAGCGGCGCTATGGCAGCCGTAGCGGCTGCGGCGGCCAGGGCACGGCGAAGCTTCATGAAGACCTCGGAAAGTCCAGAGTGCTGCGGCGACGCAACACGCGATGTAAGGGGAGGCCTCCGTGTGTGGGGCACGGGTGTGGCCCTTGTGTTCGCAGCGTTTGATTCGTGACCGATGTGAATGGTTGTCCCCGCGCTAACAGGTTTCTTATGTGACCCCCATCACGTGACGTAAGATCCCGATCAGGCCTGGATTGTCGTGTGCTCATCATCACTTCCGGATGTGGAACGCACGGCACGCGCATGGACGCCCGCCGGCTGGATGCAGGACTCGAACTTCGCCCCCGACTCCAGCGAGGGCGCGATCTCCTCCGGAGTCAGCGGCGACGTCAACATGGCTGCCCGCTGGTACCAGCCGGGGACCGGGGCCTTCACCTGCTTCTGGGACGCCTGCGCGCTGGAGGGATACCTGGTCGTCGCGGGTGCGGTGGCACTGGCCGGCTGGGCGTCCTACGAGCTGAGCCAGGGCAGCTATTTCTCGAGCAGCGGCTCGGGCACGACGACCGGCCACTACTCGTACAGCCGCACCACCGCGCTGTCCCAGCCCTACCCCGGCAACCTGTCCGGCTCCCTCTCGACCCAGGCCGACGCCATGTACCTGGGCTCGGGCAGCTCCTACCTAGTCTCCACCGGGACCGGAGTCGGCACCGGCAGCTACGCCTGCACCTACTCCTGCCGTGGCGGCACCGCCGTCACCTACGCCCAGCCTCGCGTGATCACCCCGCCCAAGCCGCCCATCGACGAGAACCCCCAACAACGGCCCGCACCCCCCGCCCCGCTCCCACCCGGCCCCAGCCGAAGCCCGACGTCCCCAAGGGCGGCGGCTGGAAACCGGGCGACGGCTTCAAGATGATCGTCGGCGCACTGAAGATGCTCGACCTCGCGGGGAACGAGCAGTACACGCCGGACGACCTCCTTGAGGCACTGCCCGCCGGTCGCCAACCCGGGCGGGAAGAACGGCGGCCGTAACCGTAACGACGCGGAATGCGATGACGGTCCCGGGATGAGCCCGACGGGACACGCCGCTGGCCCCAACAGCAGTGCGCTCTTCGGGGCCGGTTCCATTCGACGCGTTGCCGGGGCCGAGGGCGACCAGGGAGAGTTCTGGTTCGGCCCGAAAGGCCGAGCATGCCGGACCGGGCCGTATGAGCCCCGCACAGAGCGCAAGGGAAATTGCCAAGGATCGCAGTCGCGTCGCTGATGAAGGGCGACGAGGATGCCATCGCGGCACGGGTCCGCACCGGAAACGGTCTACCCCGGGGCATCCCGCCCTACGAGGGCAGCAGCCCCGCCGCCAACTACCTCACCATGACCTGGGCAGGCAGTTCACCGGTGTCCTATGGATGGCCCTCCACGGAGAGCTCGACATCCCGGTGTTTTGACGGCGAGCCGACGTTTCGCCCATAGGCGGAGTGGAGCCGCGATACAGGTACCACTCCGGACTCTGCGTGCCCGACGACGGCTGCGACCGCGCCTTCCGGGCGCCCCACCCAGGCCACTGCCAGGACTGCCGGTCCAAGTCGCCCGCAGTCCTCTGAAAATCCGTCCAAGCACAAGGAACCGCATGGTCAATTCGTCCCACGAGGCGATGCACCGCATCTTCCAGGAGTACCCCGGCCTGTTCACCGGCGTCTCCAAGGCCCTCGGGCTCCCGCTCATCCAACCCACGTCCATCACGGTTCTGCCGACCGATCTCACCGAGACCCAGCCTGTCGAACGCCGCGTCGACACACTCCTGCGCTTCGATGGCGACGAGCCGATCCTGCTGGCCGTCGAAGCACAGAGCGCGAAGGACCAGAACAAACCCGCCAGCTGGGCCTACTACCTGTCGTTCCTGCACACCAAGTACAAGACCCCGCCCCTGCTGCTGGTCGTCTGCCAGGACCGGGCCACAGCCGAGTGGGCCGCCCAGCCCGTGCCCATCGGCCCTCAGTGGTGGTCCTCCCTCACCCTGCGCCCGCTCGTGGCCGGTCCGCACAACATGCCCGTGATCGAGGACCCGGAAGAGGCCCGTGCCGACCTGGCGCTGGCCACGCTGTCCGCCATCACGCACGCGAAGGAAGCGGCCGTCGATGGGATACTGAAGGCCCTGTCCACCGCTCTGCGGGACGTGCCCGAAGCCGTCGCCGACCCGATCATCGAATTCACCGCACAAGGCCTCGGTGTCAATCGCCGGGCCGGAGAGCTCTGGAGGAACCTGGTGGCCGTGGACCTTTCCTTCTACAAGTCGTACATCTCGGAAGAGATCCGTGACGAGGGCCGTGCCCAGGGGCGTGCGGAGGACATCCTGCTCGTCCTCGAGGCGCGCGGCATGGACGTCCCCGACGAGATCCGTGAACGCATCACAGGGTGCGACGACCCCGACCTCCTGCGCCGCTGGCTCACCCGCGCCGTCACCGCGCCGTCCGCCGAAGCGATCTTCACGGAAGAAGGCTCCTGAGCTTCGCGCCGAACATGTGAAGGGCCCCGCGGGGACGGACCGCGGGGCCCTTCTTTCGTCAGCACCGACGTCAGGGCAGCGTCGGTGCCTGGGAAGCGGCGCCGGGGGGTTGCGCCGCTGGTCTTCGGTTGGCTTTCAGTGCCGCCGGTCTGGACCTTTGGCAGTGGGACTGTGTGAACCGATGCGGTTGTCTGCGAGGGGACTTGGGGCTTCCAGGCATCGTGCTGGATGGACGCGGCCACCGCAACCGTTTGACCCAGACTTGGACATTTTGACTCGACGTTTGGCTTTGGCCGTTCCCGCCGGTCGGCCCCGGGCGTCCCCGGAGCCGACCGGTCTCTTGGGTGACCGGGCTGCTGTCCCCTGCCGTCCGGTCACTTCGCCGGAGCGAGGTCCCACGACGTACGGCACGATCCGTACGTCTCATCGCTCCAGCGAGCCACGCGTGGTTCTCTCGGGCCCGCCCCTGGCTGGCACGGACACCGGGACCAACGAAGCGGCTCCGGCGACGGTCACGCGCCGTACGGGTGAGAGGACATGCGTACGTCTGTGCCGGGAACGCGGATTCAGCGGGCCCCCGCTTCAGCGAGCCCGCCGCTTCAGATCTTCCCGCGGCACAGCTCCAGCAGCGTCATCGCCAACGAGGTGCCCGGCTTGCCCAGCGCCTCCCTGTAGTGGCTGAGGACGTCCATCTCGCGGGAGAGGTTCACGCGCCGGCCGCCGGAGGCGATCCGGGCCTGCTGGATGACGGCGGACACGGCCATCCGTTCCTGGATCAGCCCGATGATCCTGTCGTCGAGCGCGTCGATGCGTTCACGGGCGCCGGTGATCACATCGGCGGCCTCGGGGGTGCGGGCGCCGGTCACGTCGGTGGCGGTCATGGGGGCTCCTCGTCAGTTCAGTGATCTGTAAGGGGTGCCCCGGAGCGGCAGGACCCGGAAAACGACAGGCGCCCCGGGCCTTGTCGGCCCGGGGCGCCTGGGAAGTCGCTTGTCAGTTGCTCAAGCGGCACGACCATGGCAGCCGGCGGGCCGGTTGCCATAGGTAAAGACGAAGGTCGGGTGCGTGAGCATGGGGCCAGTATGCCACGGAACTTTTCGGCACCGGCCGAGCGGCATCGCGGCACACCGGACACGTCCGACGCCCACCTCGGTAGAATTGGCCAGCACAGAGACCCCGCCCCACCGCCGGAAGGCCCCCGTGTCATCAGCGACCCCCGCTGCCGCCGCCCCCGACACCGTCCTGGTCGTCGACTTCGGCGCGCAGTACGCCCAGCTCATCGCCCGTCGCGTCCGTGAGGCCCGGGTCTACAGCGAGATCGTGCCGAGCACCATGCCGGTGGCGGAGATGCTCGCCAAGAACCCGGCGGCGATCATCCTCTCCGGCGGGCCCTCCTCGGTGTACGCCGACGAGGCACCCCGCCTCGACCGTGAGCTCTTCGAGGCCGGCGTCCCCGTCTTCGGCATGTGCTACGGCTTCCAGCTGATGGCCCAGATGCTCGGTGGGACGGTGGACAACACCGGCGCCCGTGAGTACGGCCGAACGCCGCTGCATGTCTCGGTGTCCGGCTCCACCCTCTTCGGGGGCACCCCGGACGAGCAGTCGGTGTGGATGTCGCACGGCGATGCCTGCTCCGCCGCCCCCGAGGGCTTCACCGTCACGGCGTCCACGGACGTCGTCCCGGTCGCCGCCTTCGAGAACGACGAGAAGAAGCTGTACGGCGTCCAGTACCACCCCGAGGTCATGCACTCCACGCACGGCCAGCAGGTGCTGGAGCACTTCCTGTACCGGGGTGCGGGCCTGAGCCCGAACTGGACCACCGGCAGCGTCATCGACGAACAGGTCGCCGCCATCCGCGAGCAGGTCGGCGACAAGCGCGCCATCTGCGGGCTGTCCGGCGGCGTGGACTCCGCCGTCGCCGCCGCCCTCGTCCAGAAGGCCATCGGCTCCCAGCTGACCTGCGTGTACGTCGACCACGGCCTGATGCGCAAGGGCGAGACCGAGCAGGTCGAGAAGGACTTCGTGGCCGCGACCGGGGTGCAGCTGAAGGTCGTGGACGCGGAGGAGCGGTTCCTCTCCGCTTTGAAGGGGGTCTCCGACCCCGAGGAGAAGCGGAAGATCATCGGCCGGGAGTTCATCCGGGTCTTCGAGCAGGCGCAGGCGGAGATCATCGCGGACGAGGGGCCCGCGGTCGAGTTCCTGGTCCAGGGCACGCTCTACCCGGACGTGGTCGAGTCCGGTGGCGGTACCGGCACCGCCAACATCAAGTCCCACCACAACGTCGGCGGGCTGCCGGAGGACCTCGAGTTCAAGCTCATCGAGCCGCTGCGCAAGCTGTTCAAGGACGAGGTCCGGATGGTCGGCCAGGAGCTCGGGCTCCCGGAGGAGATCGTCCAGCGTCAGCCGTTCCCCGGCCCCGGCCTGGGCATCCGTATCGTCGGCGACGTCACCAAGGAGCGGCTCGACCTGCTGCGCGAGGCCGACGCCATCGCCCGCGAGGAGCTCACGGCGGCCGGCCTCGACCGGGACATCTGGCAGTGCCCGGTGGTCCTGCTCGCGGACGTCCGCAGCGTCGGCGTCCAGGGTGACGGCCGGACTTACGGCCACCCGATCGTCCTGCGTCCGGTGTCGAGCGAGGACGCGATGACGGCCGACTGGTCGCGGCTGCCGTACGACGTCCTCGCGAAGATCTCCACGCGGATCACGAACGAGGTCAAGGACGTCAACCGGGTCGTCCTCGACGTGACCAGCAAGCCGCCGGGCACCATCGAGTGGGAGTGAGTCTCCCGTTTTCGAAGGTCACGTCCGCTTGTGAGTCCGCACCGGCTCTCCGGGCTTCCAGACCTGGACGACCAGGTACTTGTCGTCCTCGACGTAGGTCCGTACGACCTCCGTCAGCTCGGTGCGGAAGAGGTGGAGCGGCTCCGGCGGTTCCACCTCTTCGGTGTACTCGGCCTTCGTCTCGGTGTCCTCCACCTCGATCGCCCGGCCGCTGATCCGGACGTCGCCGCCGCCCATGCCCGTACCGGCACCGGGATTCGCCTGCAGCGCGAACCGCGGATCGCGGCGCAGATCGAGCGCCTTGAGCGAGTCCGGCATCATGCCGAACCACAGCTCACCGTTCAGGAAACGCACCTCCAGGCCCGTGGTGCGCGGGGAGCCGTCCTTGCGGAGGGTCGCGAGGACGTGGTGCGTGAAGGCGCCGAAGCGCGCCTCGACGGTCTTGGCCAGGTCGGGCTCGGCGGTGGAGAAGGCTGCCCAGTTCGTCGCGGTCCGGTTCGCCCGGGTACTCATACGCGCGTTCATGTGAGCCAGTCTCGCGCCGATACCCGACATCTTCTGTCCGGTATGGCTCGCGCGCGGCATCTTTACAAACCAGCGCTGTTCTCTTGTGCTGACCGACGGTAGCTTCCGGCCCGTAAAGCAACGTGCTGGAGGACGACATGCACGGGACGCCCGGGGCCGGGCACACTCCGCCCCCGCCCCTTCCCACCGACCAGCTGCGGTTCGCGATGCCGCCGATGCACGAGTCGCTCGAGGACGAGCGCCGACATCGCAAGGAGCGGCTCGCGGGCGCGCTGCGGATCTTCGGGCGGTTCGGCTTCGAGGACGGGGTGTCGGGGCACATCACCGCGCGGGATCCGGAGTTCAGCGACTGCTTCTGGGTCAATCCCTTCGGGATGCCGTTCAAGCACGTCACGGTGAGCGACCTGGTGCTGGCCAACTCCGACGGGCAGGTGATCGACGGCCGCTTCCACGTCAACCAGGCGGCGTTCACCGTGCACTCCCAAGTGCACGCCGCCCGCCCCGACGTCGTCGCCGTCGCCCACTGCCACTCGGTGTACGGGCGGGCGCTGTCGGCGCTGGGGGACCTCCTGGATCCCATCACTCAGGAGAGCTGTGCCTTCTATCAGGACCACGCCCTCTACGACGCCTACACCGGTGTCGCCGTCGACGCCGACGAGGGCCGCCGGATCGCGGCCGCCCTCGGGTCCCGCAAGGCCCTCGTGCTGCGCAACCACGGGCTGCTGACGGTCGGCGACTCGGTGGACGCGGCGGCCTGGTGGTTCCTGTCCATGGAACGGTCCTGCCAGGTGCAGCTCACCGCCAAGGCGGCCGGGCGGCCCGTGCTGATCGACCACAAGCCGGCGGTGGCCACGCGGGAGCAGACGGGCGGGGACCTGGTGGCGTGGATCAACTACCAGCCGCTGTGGCAGGACATCAGCCGGAGTGAGCCCGACTTGTTGAGCTAGGGCCTGTCCGGCGGATCAGGCAGCAGGATATCGGCGGCGCCCCGTCAACGCGGCAGATGGGCGTGCCAGACCCCGCGTGCGCGGCCTGATCCGCCGGACAGGCCCTAGTGACCTGAGTCGGAGATTCGTCGGCAGTAGGCGGCTACTTTGTCGAGGATCTCGTCGGCGGTCTTCGTCCAGATGAACGGCCTGGGGTGTT